>JAATFY010000127.1 GCA_015654915.1 Rhodospirillales bacterium | reverse complement strand
GAACAGCGGCAATCGATTTGCCCATCATAGCCCCCACCATGACGCCGCCGATAAGACCCGGCCCGCAGGTCGCGGCAACGCCATCGAGATCATCCCGACCAATGTCCGCTTTTGCCAAAGCCTGCCGTACCAGATCATCTATATGGTCAAGATGCGCGCGCGCGGCGATTTCCGGCACCACGCCGCCATAGGGGCGGTGCTCTTCCAGTTGCGAAAGGACGATATTGGCGCGAATTCTTTGGCCGGACGCGACGTTGTCATCGACAATGCCGACCGCCGTTTCATCACAACTGGTTTCGAGGCCGAGAACCAACATATGTAAAACCTGAAGACAGGAAGCGTAAAAACCACTAATCTCCCATTCAATAACACATAATCTTTTCCGCGAGGAGCCATGAGCGCCACATTCTTTACCCTGATGATTCTGACCATGATGGCCGTACTGGCATCCTTGGTCGTCGGCGTGTTCGGCATGGCCAAAGGCGGCGAATTCAACAAAAAATACGGCAATAAACTAATGCGCGCCCGCGTATTCCTGCAGGGCGGCGCTTTGGTGTTCTTTATACTGGCCGTCTGGGCCCTCAAGAAGTAAGCCCCCTTGCGGAAGGGCTCCGTGCGCCCTAAGTTGCGCTTCCTGTTGAACAACCCGATTATCGCAACATGAGCGCTGCCGATTTCCTTTTCCTTCCGCCTGTTATCGCCCACCGAGGCGTGCGCAGTCAGGCGCCCGAAAATACGCTGGCGGCTTTCAAAAAAGCGCGCGAAGAAGGCATTTTATGGATCGAAACCGACATCAAGCTGACACATGACGGCGTTCCGGTCCTTATGCATGACGACACGCTCGACCGCACGACAAGCGGCAAAGGGCCGGTCGCCGATATGCATTGGGCGGAGATGGGCAAACTGGACGCCGGAAGCTGGTTCAACCCGTCGTTCGCCGAGGAACGCGTCCCCCTGCTGGCCGAGGCGTTGCGCTACACGCTCGACAATAATATGCGGATCAATCTTGAATTAAAGCCATGCCCGGGCCGCACGCAGGCAACCGTAATGGTGACGCTGATCGAAGCTGCCAAAATCTGGCCGCATGATTATCCGCCGCCTTTGATCTCGAGTTTCGATACCGAAGCCCTCGTGATCGCCTCGCGCCTGCACCCGGACTGGCCGCGCGGCCTTTTGCTGGATGACTGGCACGATGATTGGCGCGACCGCCTTTCCAAGGCAAATGCCGACAGCATTCACATGAAAGCGGACGTTCTCAGTGCCGAGCGCATGCATCAGTTCGTCAAAGCGGAGGTGCCGGTGCTGGCCTATACCGTTAACGACCCTCTCCGCGCCAAGGAATTACTGCATTGGGGCGTAAGAGCCGTGTTTTCCGACAATCCCAAGGAAATCGCGAAGGCATTGTAAAGAACTGGAACGGCCTCTATTTCCTCCCTATAGTGCCTTTTTACCGTGAATAAAGGAAAGCACGTGAAGGCTTTAAAACCTCTGCTTATCTCCGGTCGCGAAGTGCTGCCCCTGATCGAAGGCGGCAAAGGCATTTCCGTGTCCAACGGCGAAAGCTCGGGCGCATGGGCGGCGGCCGGCGGCGTCGGCACATTTTCCGGCGTCAACGCCGACAGCTATGACGCCAACGGCAATTTTATTCCCCAGACCTATAAAGGCAAAACGCGGCGCGAGCGGCACGAAGAACTGATTGCTTATGCTATCAAGGGCGGTATCGCGCAGGCGCAGAAAGCCTATGACATTTCGAATGGCCTCGGTCGCATCCATATCAACATTTTATGGGAGATGGCGGCGGCGGAACGCATCCTGCAAGGCATTCTCGAAAGCGCCAAAGGCCTCATTAACGGCGTGACCTGCGGCGCGGGCATGCCTTACAAGATCGCCGAGATCGCTGCGCATTATAACATTCACTATTACCCGATCGTCTCGTCCGCGCGCGCGTTCCGCGTTTTATGGCTGCGCGCCTATCACAAATTCCGCGGCTGGCTGGGCGGCGTCGTATACGAAGACCCGTGGCTCGCGGGCGGGCATAACGGCCTTTCAAACAGCGAAGACCCAAAGAACCCCGAAGATCCCTATCCCCGCGTCGCCGCCTTGCGCGCGATGATGCGCGAATGGGGCCTCGACGACGTGCCGATCATCATGGCGGGCGGCGTATGGTGGGTTTCGGAATGGGATCACTGGCTCGATAATCCCGAGATTGGCCCGATTGCCTTTCAATTCGGCACGCGCCCCTTGCTGACACAGGAAAGTCCGATCTCGAACGCGTGGAAAAAACGATTGCTTACGCTTCAGGAAGGCGACGTCTATCTGAACAAATTCTCGCCGACCGGGTTTTATTCCTCCGCCGTGCGCAATCCGTTTTTGCAGGAACTGCATGAACGTTCGGAACGGCAAATCGCTTATGCGCTGGAGCCCGTCGGCGAACATACCGAAACTTTCCAGATCGGCGCGGTCGGCAAGCCGGTTTACCTGACACCCGGCGATATAGTTCACGCCAAAGGATGGATTGCCGAAGGCTTTACGCGGCCGATGCGCACACCCGACAGCACACTGGTTTTCGAAACGCCCGAACATGCGCAGCAGATTCTGGCCGACCAGATTGCCTGCATGGGCTGTCTGTCGGCGTGCCAGTTCTCCAACTGGTCGCAGAACGAGGCCGGCACGACGGGCCGCAAACCCGACCCGCGTTCCTTCTGCATCCAGAAGACGCTGCAAAATATCAGCCATGACGGCGACGTCGAAAGCCAGCTGATGTTCGCAGGCCATAACGCCTACCGCTTCGCCTCCGACCCATGGTACGCCAACGGCTTCGTACCGACGGTCAAGCAACTGGTCGAGCGGATTCAGACTGGATTTTAGAGCGTTTTAGGCACTTCCAATTTGTGGAAAGCGTACAGGGCTCTGATTTTTTTCCTGACGCTTTCTCCTTGGTTCTCTCCCGGTCTGAAAAGGGGATCAGCAATCCTACAAAGCGCCAGAACGTAATTGCCGGGAAAATCGCTCTCGCCCTTCAATATTAATTTATCCATCCCCGCCAAAATCTTTTTAGGGGCATTAATGCGATAGATTTTGCCCTCTTGGCCGATGGGAAGGCATTCCGGTAACCCCGGTACGTCCATATCAGATTCAGATTCCGGCGCGCGAGTAACGACCCCTCGTCCTTGTCTGGGCCCCGTAACATCGATCCCCCAGTAAAAACAAGAAGCTATCGCCTGACTTAGCATCATGATCTCCTGAGTATCACCCAGAAGCGGCTCAAATTCTCTAAGCCTATATGCCACTTCTATGGCCGCCTCTGCAAATCTCAAAAGCTGCCCCGGCTGATCTATCTTCGCAGATACAAATATTTTGGCGGCAGCGTGAATATTGCCATAAATATCGGTTCTTGTTTCTCTTCCCAATTCTTCAAGTTTTCTTCGATAACCCATCTTGTTTCTCCGAAATAAATTTTTGTTTGTGTCATCGACTTCGCGCCGACGGTCAGGCAACCGGTTGAGGGATACAGACGGGGTTTTAGCCCAGCTTCGCCACGCAATCACCGTTACTCAATCCCTCCGTCATCATATTTCGCAACGGCTCGTCAAGTTTCTTTGGGTTATAAAAAACCGTTGTGTAGACATTACGGCGAACCGCATCTTTATCGTAAGCTATGGTTATATTTTTACTCATGCCGAAATCGCAGGTGATTGTGCCATCACCAAACTTCATGACATGATTATTGATCTTGTTTTGTAGACTTTCTATCGTATTCCGCGAATCTCGTATTTCGAGTAACCCAGCGACCGACAGAGCACCAAATAAAACAGCGGCGCATGTACTGAGCATCGCAATTACTAGGTTCACGCGACGATGGTGCACTGCGGTAAGATAATCAGACATATCAACATAATCAGACATAATATCCTCCTTAAAAAATTGCTCTCTAATAAAGCCATTATCCATGATAAGTAATTCATATTAGAAATATATTATTAGTATATATATGATATCGTTTTGATATGAATAGCCTCGATCACCGCCTGTTGCGTTACTTTGTCGCCGTCGCCGAGGAACTGCATTTCGGTCGCGCGGCCGAACGTCTGCGCATGGCGCAGCCGCCGCTCAGCCAGCGGATCGCCGAACTGGAAAAGACACTCGGTTTTCAGCTTTTCGAGCGCACCAAGCGCAAGGTGGCGCTTACGCCTGCCGGACAACAGTTACTGACGGACGCGCGGGCCATTCTGGCCGATATGGCGCAGGCAACAGTTCGCGCCCGCGCGGCGGCGGACGGACAAACCGGCGTCTTGCGCATCGGCCTCAATTACTCCGCGCCCTTTCACCCGGTTCCCTCTGAAATCTTCCGGCGCTTCATTAGGCGTTATCCCAATGTCAGGCTCGAATTGCAGCAGGACACCGGCGCGCGGCAACTCGATGCCCTCGCGCGGGATGCGCTCGATATCTGTTTTCTGTGGCCGACACATGACGATACGCCGCTGGATATAGAATTTGCGCCGCTTGATAATGACGAAATCCAGTTGGTCGTTCCGCAAACACATGCGCTGGCGCGCAAACCGCGCCTGGTTGCGGAGGACTTAAAAGGAGAACTTGTCTTTCTTATGCCGTGGCAAACACGGACGGATTTCCACGACATCCTGCTTGCCGCATGTAATGCCAAAGGTTTCGCTATCGCGACGCGAACCGACATTATCCAGATGCCCTTCGTCATGAATATTGTCGCGGCCGGACAGGGTGTAACTTTCGTGCCGGAGTTTCTGGGTCGCATCCGGCCCGCCGGAACTGTTTTCCGTCCCGTCTCTTTCCTGCCGCAAAAAGCCCGGCTTATGCCGCTTTGCCTTGCCTATCGCAAGAATGGTCCATCGACGCTCGTGCGTAATTTCACCGCTTTATGCCCACAGTGAAGCAACGGGTGGAGCGTATCCGGACCGGCTTCAGCGACCAAGTTGCGGCAGCAATTTCGCGCGATGAACACGGCCGCGGCGCAGCATATCGATATAAGCATCGGGATCGACATTGCCGCCGGACGCCACCGCCACCACGGTCTTGCCCTGAAATTGTTGGCGGTTCAGAAACGCGGCGGCCAACGACACCGCGCCGCCCGGCTCCAGCACCAGTTTGAAATATTCGAGAGCTACATGCATGGCGGCCTGCGCGTCATCGTCGGATGCCGTCAGCCCCTGCGCACCGTGATGCAGGAGTATCTGCAAGGGCTTGATGCCCATATTTGGCATGAGTAGAGCGTCGCAGATTGAGCCGCTCACGCGGTCGTTTTTCATCATGGTACCGCTGGCCAGTGAGCGCCGCGCATCGTCGAAGAATTGCGGCTCGGAAGTATAGAGCATCGGCGGTTTTTCATACAGACCGCATGTCACGGCGATACCGGACGATAAGCCGCCACCGCAACAATTGACGATAAGCGCATCGGGCGAAATGCCCTGTTCGCAGGTCTGGTTGTAAATCTCCAACCCCACCGTGCCCTGCCCCGCAATCGTACGTTCGGCATCATAGGAATGGATCAGATGCAGGCCGCGCTCGGCGGTCAGGCGATTGCCGACTTCATTACGGTCTTCGGTATCGCGGTTATAGGTGACGATCTCCGCTCCGTAACGGCGGGTGTTTTCCATTTTCAGTTGCGGGGCATCATGCGGCATCAGGATGGTCGCCTTGATGCCAAGCTTCTGCGCCGCATAGGCGACGCCCTGCGCGTGATTGCCGGACGACCAGGCAATAATACCTTGACGTTTTGTTTCCTCGTCCAGTTGCAAAAGCTGGTTGAAGCCGCCGCGCGCCTTGAAGGAGCCGGTCACTTGTAAACACTCTGCCTTTACCAGCAAACGGAAACCCAGAACTTCGTTGAGAAGCGAGGATTCCAGAAGCGGTGTCTGGCGAACATAGCCGCAAATCCGCGCGGCGGCGTTCTGGACATTTTGCAGCGAGACGGGAAGAACGGCTTCGATTTCGTTACGGCGGATAATGGACATGATTTACTCCTTTGGGGTTGGTTAAATATTGAACTCAGTATTTATGGTTGAGGCCGCCCCGCCTCTATGACTTTCAAGGTTTGTCCGGGGGCGTATCCGATCCGGTAAAACGGCCGTTTTCGGCCATGATCGCCGCCAACGACTTTCACCAAATCGGTTTCCGGAGTGGTCCCTGCGTCCGGTAATCCTGTCGGTCCCACATACTGGAAAGTGAGGGGGCCCAGCTTTCGGTTCATGAAGACAATCAATGTGCTCATCAGGTCAAAGTTGTTTAATCCTGTGCTGTCGTCCTCGGTCTGCAGCCACGACGCCCTTTCCACGGCGAGCACGCCGCTTGTCGCCGGTTCCTTCGTTTTTAATGTCATCTGTATGCTGACTGCGTGCGGATATGGCGCTTCGCGCTTGTGCTCAAAAGTGTAGAGCTTTAAAGACCACGGATTGCCGGTTTGCTCCGCCACAAACCCCAGTTTTGTGTAATCAAGCGTCTCTACCCGATCGTTTTTGATCTCAAACCAGCAAACGGGATACGGCAGACGGAGCTGTTGCCTGATATCGAGATGTTTGGAGTCGTTCCGACCGTCCGGCGTCACTTCAGCGCGGGCCCTATCCCCAAGGGCACGAAACACATCGAGGCTCAGAACGAAATGGCCTTCGGCCCTCCGCATGGCCGCCACCGCTGCATCGTGCCAGACGCGTCTGTGATCCGGGATAAAGGGGTGGGCCCTGTCGTTATTATCAACCAATATAATATCCTGAAACATTGACATATGACGCTCCCTCTCGAATGAAATGACGCCCCGATCTTGACCCGCACCGATAAGTAT
>JAATFY010000207.1 GCA_015654915.1 Rhodospirillales bacterium | reverse complement strand
GATGCCACGCCGCAATTTCTCTTTCGAGCTGCGTATGAACGAGGGCGGTGCCGGCGATATTGCGGGTGCCGCCGGAACCGGCGCCCCACCGGTCGGTCGCTTCTTTCATCGCCTGCAGAACAACCGGATGTTGGCCCATGCCGAGATAATCGTTCGAACACCAGACGGTAACTTTCTTGGGGCCTTGCGGTCCGTGCATCAGCGCCTTGGGAAACTCGCCGCACAGGCGTTCCAGAACCGCGAAAGTGCGATAGCGCCCATCCGCTTTCAGCGCGTCGAGCGCCGCTGCGAAATGGGCTTTGTAATCGCCTTGGGTCCAGGACATGGTCAAACCGCGCGGGTGGGGAAGTAAAACACTGATATGTCAGCTTTTCGTCCCCACAAGCAAGCCCAGAGATGCGTTTTGCATAATCACGTGTATGGTAATTTTCTTTCTTATTATGGCATCGGAACGAAATTATTTGACGTTATGCGCCGCGTGAAGTTACAGTGATAACACCCTATGCAGTAATGTATTTTCCGGTATGAGGGACGTTATCGATGTCGGGATTTATTGCGCCGCACGCTCAATACGGGTTATCCCTCGTGCGGACAGAAAGCGGTTTGAGGAACGAAAGTTTTAACGATGAAGAACGCAACAGTAAAAACAGCGCCGCCCGTGCCGAAAACGGCCGCTCCGGCGGGCGCTCCCCGGAATCAGGAAAAGCCGCCTTCGGTCCCTGCGGCTGAAGCCGCACTCGCCGGTATGACCGGCGCCGAGATCATTATCCGCGCGTTGCTCGATCAGGGCGTCGATACCATTTTCGGTTATCCCGGCGGCGCGGTCCTGCCGATTTACGATGCCCTCTTTAAGCAGAACAGCCTGACCCATGTGCTGGTGCGGCACGAACAGGGGGCGGCGCACGCCGCCGAAGGCTATGCACGTTCGACCGGCAAGGTCGGCGTGCTGCTGGTGACATCGGGTCCGGGAGCTACAAATACGGTCACCGGCCTTACCGATGCCCTGATGGATTCCATCCCCATCGTTTGCCTGACCGGACAGGTGCCGACGCATCTTATCGGCAACGACGCGTATCAGGAAGCCGATACTACCGGCATCACGCGCCCCTGCACCAAGCATAATTATCTGGTCAAGGACGTGAACAAACTGGCGCAGACGATCCACGAAGCGTTCCATGTCGCGCGTTCCGGCCGTCCCGGCCCCGTGCTGGTCGATCTGCCGAAAGATGTCCAGTTCGCCGCCGGCACCTATCAGCCGCCCGAAATCGCCGCGCAATCGCATTACCGTCCGCAGACAAAACCGGATCGGGCGCAGGTCGACAAAGCTGTTGAGTTGATGGCCAGCGCCGAACGCCCGATTTTCTATACCGGCGGCGGCATCATCAATGCCGGTCCCCGCGCCAGCGAATTGCTGGCCGAATTCGTACGTTTAACTGGCTTTCCCTGCACCAGCACATTGATGGGCCTCGGCGGTTTCCCGATGTCGGACCCGCAATTCCTCGGCATGCTTGGCATGCACGGCACCTACGAAGCCAACCTTGCGATGCACGGTTCGGACGTGATGATCAATATCGGCGCGCGGTTCGACGACCGCATCACCGGAAAACTCTCCGGCTTCGCGCCCAACGCCAAGAAAATCCATGTCGATGTCGACCCCAGCTCGATCAACAAAAGCGTGATGGTCGATATTCCGGTAATCGGCGACGCCGCCGAAACCCTGACGGCCATGATCGAAGTCTGGCGCTCGCGCGGCTACAAAGCCAAAGCCGAGCCGCTGAAAAAATGGTGGCAACAGATCGAGGAATGGAAAAAACGCGATTGCCTGCGCTACAACCAGAGCGGCGACGTGATCAAACCGCAATACGCGCTGGAACGCCTGCGCGAACTGACCAAGGGCCATGACACATATATCACCACCGAAGTCGGCCAGCATCAGATGTGGGCCGCGCAATTCCTGCGTTTCGAAAAACCCAACCGCTGGATGACCTCGGGCGGCCTCGGCACCATGGGTTACGGCTTGCCGGCGGCGATCGGCGTGCAGATGGCGCATCGCGACGCGCTGGTCGTCGATGTCGCGGGCGAAGCCAGCATCCTGATGAACATTCAGGAAATGTCGACGGCGGTGCAATACCGTCTACCGGTGAAGATTTTCATCCTCAACAACCAGTGGATGGGCATGGTGCGGCAGTGGCAGGAATTGCTGCACGGCGGCCGCTATTCGGAGAGCTATTCCGAGGCGCTGCCGGATTTCGTCAAGCTGGCCGAGGCCTATCACGCCCACGGCATCCGCTGCGAACGTCCACAGGATCTCGACGCCAAGATTCGTGAAATGATCGAGGTGCCAAAACCGGTCATCTTCGACTGCGTGGTCGATCCGGCGGAGAATTGCTACCCGATGATCCCGTCGGGACGCGCGCACAACGAAATGCTGCTCGGCGACGCAGCGGCCAAGGTCGAGGACGCCGTCACCGAGGAAG
>JAATFY010000090.1 GCA_015654915.1 Rhodospirillales bacterium | reverse complement strand
GCGCGCCTCGGCGGCATCGGACCATGCGCCGGAGCACAAGACATCATACCGGCCTGTCTTGAGCCCTTCGATATAGGTGCCCCATGTCACCTCGTCCGCTATCTCGATCTTCAGATTAAGCCGTTTGCCCAACTCCTGCGTCAGGTCGTAGAACGTGCCGGAAAAAGACCCTGTGTTCGGGTCGCGCATGAAACCCGGTGGATAGGCGATATAGCCGCAACGGATCGTCTGCGCCGCCATGATCCGATCATAGGCGGATCGGGCCGCGCCGGATTTGTCGCCATCGCCGGAAGGTCCGCAGGCCGCAAGGCATAGGGCCAAAAATAAAAACGCAGCGCGGCGAATCATGTGCGAGGCTTTCTTCGCAGTTCACGTGAGAATCATATCCTCGTCACAGAACACAAACACTGTCAACGAGGAGAAAAGAGAAAAATCCCTCATCGAAAGCTTGCAACCTCGTGAGTCGCATGGTCATTTTGTCCTGTTCCCCCTTGATTCGTTACGCGTGAACGACATGAACGAAAAATTCGCCGATCTGGGCACCCCCCGCCGCATCTGGGCCATTGCCGCCATCCATGGCGAGGTCGAGCGGCTGGCGACGCTGCATGACCACCTCGCCGGCCGTTTCGGCGTGCGCGACCGCATGATTTATCTCGGCAATTATCTGGGCGTGGAATCGCGCACCAACGCCGCTTTGTTCGATGAAATCCTCGCCTTCCGCGCCGCAATCCTTTCCAAGACCGGCATGGAGCCTTCCGATATCGTCTATCTGCGCGGCCCTGCCGAAGAAGCATGGCAGCGCCTTCTGCGATTGCAATTCGCACCTGTGCCATTACAAACGCTCGAGAAACTTCTTGCCTCCGGCGTTGAGGCTTATCTGCGTCTGTACGGCGTCAGCATCAACGATACCAAATCCATGGCGCGCGCGGGCAGCGTCGCGATCACGCGCTGGACCAACCAGTTGCGCGCTCTGCAACGCTCGGCCCCGGGGCATGAACCGCTGATCTGCGGCATGCGCCGCGCGGCATTGGCGCAGGCAGCGCCCGATCAGGAAAAACTTCTGTTCGTGCCGGCGGGTTTCGACCCGTCGCGTTCGCTGGAAGACCAGGGCGAAGCGCTGTGGTGGACTTCGGCGACGTTCCAGCTTTCCGGACGCGCCCAGAATATGTACAGCCGCATCGTGCGCGGATTCGATTCCGTCAACAGCGGCGTCAATCTGGAAGAAGCCGCCGTGACGCTGGATGGCGGTTGCGGCCGTGGCGGCCCCTTGATGTGCGGCTGCTTTACGCCCGCAGGTAAACTGATCGAACTGGTCGCCGTCGGCGGTCAGGGACTGGTTGAAACCGCGCCGTTCGAGCGCGAAGTCGCCAACGATTTCTTCGCCGCCGACAGCCGCGTGCGGATTACCGCTTCGGAAATGCCGGAACCCGCCAAGCAGGCATCGGCCTAAATCCTTAGTGCATCCCATTCATAGTATCGTCATTCCGGAAAATTTTCTCTTCGCGCAGCGAAAGAAAATTGATCCGGAATCCCGTTTGGTTCCTTTTTTAAAAAAACCAAATGGGATGCCCGCTTTCGCGGGCATGACGAGAATGGTTGAATGAATTCTGAATCTAAAAAATGAGTCCCGCCGCTTCGCGCCGGAACGCTTCGTCGACTTCCGCCATTGTCGCTTTGACGCCGAGCGCATGCAAAGACGTCACGCCGAATTCCGGCAGACCACAGGGCACGATGCCGGTGAAATGCGACAGATCCGGATTTACGTTCAGCGCCAGCCCGTGATAGGCGATCCAGCGCCGCACGCGCACGCCGATCGCGCCGATTTTTTCCTCTTTCCCGTCATGCTCGACCCAGATGCCGATGCGGCCCTCGCGGCGCTCGCCGGTGACGCCGAACTGTTTCAGGACACGGATCATCCAGTCTTCCAGACGGCACACATGCTGCCGCACATCACGATCACGCGCGCGCAAATCGCACAACGCATACACCACGCGCTGGCCGGGGCCGTGATAGGTGTAGCGTCCGCCGCGTCCGGCGTCGAAAACCGGAAAGCGCGCGTCGATCAATTCATCCGGCGGCGCGCTGGTGCCCGCCGTGTAAAGCGGCGGGTGTTCGAGCAGCCAGATCAGTTCGGAAGCAGTTCCGGCTTCGATAGCGTTAACGCGCGTTTCCATGGCCGCCAGCGCCTCCGGATAGGGTGTTAAGCCCGTCGACACACGCCATTCGGGCTCGAGGGCCACGCTTATTTTTTCGGCTGGTTTCATGGCATCCATCATACGCGAAAGGCTGGAATACGCCAATCGGCGACGCAGCTTGATCAAAGCGGCCTTCCTCTGCTAAAGCCCCCTGTGTCTATATGTGTTTATGACGTGCGGTCATGGCGGAATTGGCAGACGCGCCAGCTTGAGGTGCTGGTGAGGGAAACCTCTTGGAAGTTCGAGTCTTCTTGACCGCACCAGTCTTGCTTTTAAAGATAGGCGTTAATGTAATGTGAGCGGTTTAAAAAATACGAAAAGCTCCATTTCCTTGGCACCATGGGATTTTCTTGCCAACAAATGGCAAAATTTGCGTGTACCTTCCTGAATATTATTTTCGTAAGGTTGAAATAATTCCGTGCTCGATCTATTCGCCTGAACGTGAGCTTTCAATGAACGTCCCTGCGCACACAAGGCGTAGCCCAAGGTAGAAAACAAGGCGGGCATCAGAATAGTCTCATCAACACGGGCTCCCGTTTTAAGTTTGCCGCTACTTTCCAGACCCTTAAGCACAGGCATTAATCGAGCAGACTCAGCCGGTGATACGAGGGAAATGGCATGTTCTTTAAAATTGGGATTCTTTAAAAGTTCGTATTTTTTGGGAATAGACTCCATGTCAGCCTTTATAAGGCCAAACCCCATCCCGACCTGTCCTGTTGGGAACCCGTCCACCATCTCTAATAAATCTTGAAATGCATAATCCCTGAAACTCATAATTTATCTTCCGTAAAACCAGACCAGCATTATGTATCAATAAAATCTCGGAACAAATCATACCGAACAACACTCTCGGTAGGCCATGGTTAAAATAGTTTCACCTGCCGTATAGAAATCTTTCGTTTAAATAAGGCGTTCTACGACCCCGCGCTGCGTATCTTGGTCACGTTCTCCGGCAGTTTTACGGGTTCTTCCTCGGCCTCGCCAAACGTCATGTTGGCCATCTCTTCCTCGATCAGGGCCGTATAATCGTGCACGTGGGGTTCCTCGGCCGCCGAACGCGCTTTGCGCTCGAACCGGTCGCGGGCGAATTTCTGCACCGACTGCCACAGCGGCGGCGCGGACGGATGGGGTGACGTCACTTCATCGACGGCGGTGGGTGGCGGAACGTCAGTTTTCTCAACCGTCACCGGCGCAGGTATGGGCGCAGACACGTGAGTGGACGCATAATGCGCGGGTATATACATGTGCTGCGGCGCTGTGACATGGCCGGTTTGCTCGATCAGCGCCAGTTTCGGCAAGACTTCGTCGATATGCTGCGCGAGCGTTTCCAGCGCCTTGCGTTTCGGCGTCGGCTCTTTCGACGCGTCATCGCCGCTGCCCGACACGGCATTATAATAAGCGGCGTAATCGCTGGCCTGTCCGTAGATGGAGGCGACCTGACGCGCAAGCTCGGCGCCCAGCCAGCCGAGACGACCGACATAGGCCTGATACAAAGTGGCGCGGATACGCGGCCATGTCATGGCCTTGTCTTCGGCTTCGGAGGTCAGCGTTTTCAGGCGCGCCTGACAGACGGCGCGCGCCGCCATCAACTCGCCGCGCAGGGCGGCGGCGACCGCTTTCATCTCGTCAAGTTTTTCGCGGCGGCGCTGGGCCGACACTACGCCAAGAATACTCAGCGCCGTTATCAGCATGATAAAACCGGTCACCAGCAACTGGTAACGCATCAGGAAACCAGCCGCCGGTTGCTGCGGCAGCGCCAGAACGTCTTCCTCCGGCGGCGCGAGAACGCTGGCAGCGACCGCCGAAACCTGCGCATCGCTTGGGATAACCTTATCGGCAACTTTTTCGATTTTGACCGGTTTCGCCTCAACGACCGGCGCGGGCGCCGGCGGCGGCGGAAGCACGGCTTCGACTTTGGCGGGAGCTTCAACCTTGACCGGAGCTACGACGACTGGAACGGGCGCCGGAACGATGCCCGACCACAAACCGGCTTTCTGCGCCTGCGCGGCTTGCTCGACCGCAAGATAGGGCGTGGCCAAATCCGTGGATGCCAGCGAGCCTCGCGCCGTCACGGCAAGGCCGCGGCGCAGAAGTTCATAGGCCAGATCGGTGTTGTTGGGCGTGCGGCAAGTGGCAAGGAAACGTCCGCTCTGGTCGCGGTCGCGGATCAGGCAGCTGATGGTCTGTCCGGCCACAAGACTGTCGAGCAAAGCGCGCGCCTGCGGGCCATAGCTGGCGGAAAGCTGCGGCGGAACGACGCCGAACAGACGGATATCGATATCGCCGATGCGCAGTTTTTCGCTGTCGATGATGACGGCCTGGCCCTGCACGGTGCTGGAAGGCGGGATGAGGGGCTTGCGATCGGGCAAAGCCTGACGATGCACGGGCGTGCGCGGCGAATTTTTCGGCACCGGCGCTTCCTGCGCGGCGGCAAGACCCGCTGTCAGCAAAAGAACGGTCAAGGCAATGACGAAGAGTTTTTTCATTCTATCCCATCCTTAAGAGAGCAACAGAACTACCGGAAACCCGAAGCCATGGCAATTGCCGCTTCGATCTCGGTTACCGCTTTGGCTACTGCCTGACCGATCAGATCCATACGCGCCACCGCTTCGATCCGCGGCGTGGCGGCGGCCAGTTCCTCGCCACTCAGTATATGCCGGAACAACCCGCAGGCATGGGCCAGCGCAATCAGCATCATATCATGCGGGGCCGGAATATCATCCCGCAAAATAACCCCTAAAATCCGCAGCTTAACCTCGCGCATCTCCTGATCATGCACGAGCGGATAGCGCCGCGTGCCGAAGACCCAAAGAAGTTTTTTATCCTCGCGTTTCAGGATGCCGCGCTCTTCCAGCCGCCGCAGCGCCTTCTCGCGCAAGGCTTCGCCTTCTTCCGTCAACCGGCTTAGCCAGTGCACGATGGGGTGCGGCGTCAACACCGGCGCCAGAGACATGGTTTGCAGAACCGGATCGAGGATATCGTCGCCGGTTGCCGCGCTGTCGACGATGAACATGTGCTTGAGGTCGTTATCGAGCCGGTGGCGCAGCGTGAGGTCCATGAGCACGGCGCCTGCCGAGGCGCAATCCAGCGTGCTGCGGGCGAGCGAATAAAACTGGCCGGACACATCGTCGAGCGCCAGCAACAGAAATTCTTCGAGAATGGTGAGCGGCGGATGGGAAGAACTGGTCATGCAGTTTGTAACCTCTTTCCTCTCCCCTTGAGGGAGAGGGAGCGAAAACTTGGTCTTACGTAGTAAGACCTTAGTTTTCGCAGGTGAGGGGGTAAAGGAAAAAAGCACCCCCTCTCCAACTCGGTCTAGGCTCACTGCGTTCGCTAAGACCTCGTATCCTCCCCCTCCAAGGGGGGAGGAAAATATCAGGCGGTCAGTCTGGCAACGGCCTCGTCGCGATTGCTACAGACGGGAACAAGACGATCAAAGCCGCAAGCCTTGAACATGGCTTCCGCCTGTCCCTGCAGATTGCACACCGCCAGTTTGCCTTCCACGCGTTGCAGGTCCCGCGCCAGACTCAGGATCGCGCGCAGACCGGCGGATGTCAGGTAATTCATCGATGCGCAATCCAGCACCAGTTCGCGGGTGCCATTCTGGATGCAGTAAGACGCCCCCTGCTCCATGTCGGCGGCGGTGCCGCTGTCAAGGCGATCGGGCATTTCCATGATTTCGGGTTCGCTGGCTGTCCAGAATTGGCTGCGGGGGTTTTGCATCTGTATCTCCGGACGTTCGTGGGCGAAAGCGGCTCATTTAACTCTTTTTCCAGCCCGCAAACAACATCAAGATTGGCTTTTCAGGCAAGATTTCAAGCGAACGGCTTGAAACAACCTATTGATATAACTATCTAAGTGGGACATTAGAAATTGCCCGCCCGCAGGGCGCGCACGAGAGGGCTCAAGATGGAACAAATTCCCGTCACCGTACTGACCGGCTATCTGGGCGCCGGCAAGACCACCCTGCTCAACCGCATTCTGTCCGAACCGCACGGCAAGAAATACGCCGTGATCGTCAACGAGTTCGGCGAGGCAGGCATCGATAATGACCTGATCGTGGGCGCGGACGAGGAAATTTTCGAGATGAACAACGGCTGCATCTGCTGCACCGTGCGCGGCGATCTGATCCGCGTCATTTCCGGCCTGATGAAACGCGCGCGGAATTTCGACGGCATCCTGATCGAAACCACAGGCCTCGCCGATCCCGGCCCCGTCGCGCAGACTTTTTTCGTCGATCCCGACGTGGCGGCCCGGGCAAAACTCGACAGCATTGTAACGGTAGTGGATGCCAAGCACCTGCCGCAGCGCCTGAAAGATTCGACCGAAGCGGAAGAACAAATCGCATTTGCCGACGTCATTCTTCTCAACAAGACCGATTTAGTGAGCGCCGACGAGTTGAAAAAAATCGAGCATGCGATCCGCCATATCAACGCCTTCGCCAAAATCATTCACAGCGAACGCTGCAAGGTTCCACTCGACAAAATTCTTGGCCTCGGCAGTTTCGATCTGAACGAAATTTTGAAACACGAGCCGGATTTCCTTGGCGACAAGGACGAGCACGATCACCATCATGGCCACGATCACGCGCATGAGGAGGATTGCCACGACCACGATTGCCATAATCCCGATCATCATCACCATCACGAACATGACCATGAACATGACAGCACGATCACCAGCGTCTCGCTGATCGAGGACAAGCCGATCTACGCGGATAAATTCGACGCCTGGATGGGCGATCTGCGCGCCAATAAAGGGCCGGATTTGCTGCGTTATAAGGGCATTCTGGATATTGCGGGAAGCAACCAGCGCCTCGCCATTCAGGGCGTGCATATGATGATGGAAGGCAGCAATCTGGCGCCATGGAAAGAAGGCGCCAGGCGCCAGAGCCGCCTTGTTTTCATAGGTCGCAAGCTGGATGAGAAAACATTGCGCGACGGCTTTAAAGCGTGTGCCGCATGATGCAACCCGATGTCACAGTGATGGCTGACAAATTATTCAGCCTTACAGGCAAAACCGTCATCGTCACCGGTTCCGCCCGTGGTTTAGGTCGCGTCCTCGCAAAAGGGTTGGCGTCTCTAGGGGCGTCCGTCGTCGTTTGTGACCGGTCTGCCGAGGAAGCCGAAAAAGTCGCCGCCGAGATTAGGGCGGGAGGCTTCAAGGCTATTGCGATATATATCGATGTGACGAACCGTGAAACATGTCAAAAGCTCATTGACCTTGCCGTGGATCGGTTTGGACGAGTTGACGTTTTGGTAAATAACGCCGGTATAGATGTAATCGACCCTATTGAAAAAGTATCTCCCGCCGACTGGCAGCGCATTCTGGATGTAAACCTGACGGGCGTTTTCAATTGCAGCCAGCTTGCGGCGTTACAAATGATGCAACAGAAGACCGGCGGCTCCATCATCAATATTTCTTCCATCGCAGGGACAGTCGGCGTCCCTAACCTTGCCGCGTATAGCGCCGCCAAAGGCGGATTAAATCAACTCACACGCGTAATGGCGGTGGAACTGGCGCAAAAGAACATACGCGTTAATGCCGTAGCACCCGGTTATCTCGAAAATATAATGTCCGGCGCCGAAAAAGAACATAGTTCCGTGGAAAAAGAACGGCAGATTCTGACCTTCACTCCGATGGGACGCCGCGCACGCCTTGAGGAGCTAGTTGGGCCCGTGGCCTTTCTGGCTTCCGACGCCTCTTCCT
>JAATFY010000058.1 GCA_015654915.1 Rhodospirillales bacterium | reverse complement strand
TCCCACGCCCAGCAGCCGATGATCCTGCGTTGCTGCAAGCGCTGATGGCCGATGACGCAGATCACCAGATTGAGGATATCGGGGTTGACGTGGAAGATAGCCACGCCGCCGGCACCGGCGTCTTTGGGCCACAGAGGTCCGGCCTCGAAATCCTCAAGCACCGCGAAACGGCTGACATTGGCGGGGAAGGCGCGGATACCTACGTCACGGAATTGCCGCAGCATGTGCCGTGCGCCTTCGCCCAATCCCGTTCCGGTGCCGAGAAATCCGGCCACTACGACATCGCCGCGCAGCAAGGGCCGTTCGGGATCGAGTAGCCGGCCGAAATAAGTGGCGACGATGTGGAGTTCCAGCCGCCGCAGCCAAGCGGGCTGGCTGCGCCATAAAATCCGTACCCAGTTTCTCGTCGATGAATTTGTTTTCACGTCAGGGAAGCATCGTGTGCCGGTTCGCGGGAGAAGTGCCGCAACCTTATCGGCGGGAAGGCATAAACCGTCAATGCTTTTGGGGGTATTTGCATAAACCGCGCAGGGTTTCGGCGTAATAATCCGCGATTTTCGGCCATTCCCAGACCGATTGCGCCAGATCGAACAGCTCCATCTTGGGCCCCGTGAGCGGCAGAATATGCTGGCCGCGCTTGAGTTTTTCGATCCACAGCTCCGCCGTATAGCGGGGCGACGGGTCGGTATCGGCGAGCCACAAATAAGGGCGGGCGAAATGGCTGCCTTCGGCGGTGGCGGGACTGCACATGACAGGCAGGCCGCACGCCATGGCTTCCTGCGCCGCCTGCGGAAAACCGGCATAATGTCCGGGCAAAATCAGAAGATCAGCGGCCTGATAAAGCTCGGCCAACGCGGCACCTTCGCGGTTCCTGAAAACCTGCACGTTCGGCAAAAACCATTTTTCGGGATTGATCCGGCCTTCTCCCGCCAGCCAGAACCGCCATTGCGGCAATGCCCGCGCCAGATGCCGGATCGCCGCCATGCCGCTCGTGGCATCGAAACGTCCTTTGAACAAAAGCACGGGCTGCTCGTCGCGCAAGGCAAAACGGGCGCGCAGATAGACGCGTTTTTCCGGCAAGGGCGGCTGGAAAACAGCGGGGTCTATTCCGTTGGGTATGATCTTGACCGGCGCCGCAAAGGGAACGCGCTGGTAATAAAAATCGGCGGTCGCGTCGCTGGTAAAAGTCGCCTGATAGGCGTCGCGCAATACGGTGCGCGTGAAGGAGCGGTCCAGCCACGCCGCCCATCCGCGCCGCATAAATCCCATAGCGGAAACCGGTCCCTTATGTTGCGTGACGAGCACGGGCTTGCCCAGCCTCTGCGCCGCCCGGAAGGCGGCGAGGGCGTCCAGCGACAAGGCGTCGTGCAGCCAGACGCAATCCACCCCTTCGACCGATTGTTGCCATTCTTGCCGGCTTCGGGGCTTACGGAAAAAGCGGCGTCGGGCGCGGTTTTCGCCGTTTTTCGCCGCGGCCTCCGTTCCGATGAAATGAAAATTGTCGCGCGCGGAAATTTCTTTTGCCAGCCGGTTTGCGATTTGCGCAACGCCGTCGCCGCCCGACGCCACCACCAGCACGGCGCGTTTCCGTTCGGGAATTTTGATTTCGGGAATCATCAGGCTTAAAACATAACGCAAGCCGGAGATTCCGGAAAGGCTGGCGAGCGGTTATTTGACCGCGCGCGCGTCGATGCCCGCTTCCGCGGCCACGGCGGTTTCGATCGAAGCCGCATCCAGCGCTTTCTCCACGCCGTTCTTTACGGCGGTGGCGCAGGCCAGATCGAGCGCCAGGATCGATTTGTCCGGATTGTTGCGGTTGCGGATGTAGCGGTCGGTCAGTTTGACGATGCGGGCGCAGGCTTCCTTAGGTATTTCAAGATTGTAATGTTTCTCGAAATTGCCCTTCATGTTCAGCAGGATGCCATAGGTCATTTCGACATCCGGCGTCGCCAGCATGATTTTCTGGAAGCGGCGGTCGATGGCGGGTTCGACCGTGACGTAGTCGTCATATTCCTCGCGCGTGGTCGCGCCGATGACGTACAGGTCGCCCGCCGTCAGGTAAGGCTTCAGCAGGTCGGCGATGCCGGAATAGCTGGACGCCTTGAAGGCGAGCATGAGTTGGTGAATTTCGTCGATGCAGAAGATGATCGGCGGCTGCGTATGCGTGGCGTTGCGCTCGGCGACGCCCTTGACGATGGGAATAAGGCGGCCTTCCAGATCGGCGCGCGATTGCGAGCCGCCGCCGATCATCGACATTTCAAGCTCGATGATGCGGGCGCCCTGCAGCATTTTCGGCACTTTGCCGGCGTTGATCCATTGGGCGAGGCCGATGAAAAGCGCGGTTTTGCCGACGCCCGCGGCACCCAGCAGCAAAATATTTTTGCGCAGGCGCTGCAGGAGGATCAGCGTCATATGGTCGATCTCGGCGTCGCGGCCGGTGATGGGGTCGAATTTTACGGCGCGGTCCATCGCTGTGATGTCGCGCGTGTAGCGGTGAACGAGCCCTTCCAGTTCTTCGTCGGAAACGACGAAGCGGGGTTTTGCGGCGGCGCTCATTTTTTACGCACCGCTTTTGCCATATCCACGTTGACAAGTATGGCGCCGTCAAAACGGGTGCCGGCGATCAGCGCGCCGTCGATGGCGGTGTTGGTCAGGTTGACGCGCGAGAAATTCGCGTCCGACAGGTTGGCGCGTTTCAGCGAGGCGTTGACGATGACGGCGCCCGAAAGATCGGCATGGGCGAGGTCGGCGTTGTCGAGATCGGCGTTGGTGAGGTTAGCGCCCGCCAGATTGGCGTCCTCGAAATTCACGCCGGTCAGGGTGGCGTTGGCGAAGTTGGCGCCCGCCAGATTCTGATGGCTGAAATCCATGCCGGTCAGCCGCGCGTTGGCATAGGATGTTGTGACCGGCACGGCGGCGCTGCCGGCGCCCGCTGCCAGCAAAAGAAAACCGAGCAAAGACCAGAAAACGAACTTCATCTGTTTCTCCATTAGCCGATAGCAAAAGGGGAGCCTTTGGGGCTCCCCTTCGCTTATACCAAGACAATCAGCCTTATACCAAGGCTGCTGATCCTTATCTGTCGGTGCAGACGAAGCTGACGCGACGGTTCATGGCGCGGCCAGCCGCCGTGCCGTTGTCGGCGACGGGGTTTTCCTTGCCGAAACCTTGCGCGGACAGCATGCCGGCGGGAACGCCGTATTGCTTGACCAGCAGGTTCATGACCTGCACGGCGCGGTGGTAAGACAGGCGCTGGTTGTGGGCATCGTTACCGACGCTGTCGGTATAGCCCTGAACCGCGACATGATGGCCGTGATGCGACATGACTCTCAATGTCGCGGCGACGTCTCTCAACTTCCGGTCGTCTTGCGCCGTAAGCTGGCTCGAGTTCGTGTCGAAATAGACGACCGTATCAAGCGAGGCCATCGGCACCATATGGTTGACCTGATGAAAGGCCGTGACTTGGCGCGTTTCGATGTTATGCGGGACAGGATATTGGTCATAGGTCTGCCATCCCCATACATCCGCGCGGGCGGATGTGGTTGCGCCGAATACGGACACAAATGCAAGGAGAACGAACAACTTCGATACCGGTTTCATGGGACTACCCTTTCTTTCTATGTGATGATGGATCTTGGCGATGGGTCGTGGGGGTCTTTGGCTTGGTGGGCGTG
>JAATFY010000048.1 GCA_015654915.1 Rhodospirillales bacterium | reverse complement strand
TGACGCCATCCTTGATGATCAAGCCTATTCACCGGCAGCCGATTTCAGAAAATTGATCCGCGGCGACATGGGGTTGCCGCCGGTGGAGCATGAATTTTCGTATGCTGTCGCACGGAAGATTCTGATCCGAAACGAAAAAGACCGGAACGATGTGAGCAAATCGCCGGAAAAATTCGACGCATGCGGACGCCTGATCGACCGACCGGGGAAATTCCTTCCTTCGGTGGATATCGATGCAAAACGCAAGGAAATCGAAAAAATTACGGGACGCGCGGTGTCGGAAGCCGAGCTTAATTGCTACATTCTTTTCCCCGATATTTTTAAAACCTATGACCAGCAATTGGCCCAATACGGCTCCCTGCCCGCTTTCCTGCCCCCCGCCGTCTATTTCGGAGGGCTGACAAAGGGCCAGAATATTTCCGTCCGGCTTGATCAGTACAAATTACAGACGGCCAATGATCAATCCCTGCCCCACATGGCGATTGCCGAAACGACGCCGGTTGGAGCTATCAAGGCAACTTCGGTAAGCGACGTCAATTCCATCGGCTATAGAACCGTGAGCTTGAGCGTCAATGGAAAAGAATGTTTCTACACGGTGCCCGATCTGAACTGGATGAAGGCCAATCGTCTTGCCCTTCCTCTCGAGCGCCTGCAGCACAACGCCGGCAGCCAGAAGCCTACAACTTCGTCCATGGATGGTATAATAGCGTGGCTTGCACCTCAGGGCACGTTTGTGAAAAAAGGCCAATCCGTCGCCGTGATCGAATCCATGAAAATGGAAAACACGATTGCCGCCGAGCGCGACGGCTACATCAACCGGCTGGTGACGGATAAAAACGGCAAAATTGTCGTGCTGCAAAACGCCTTGCCCGTCGGCAACGGAAGCGTGCTGCTTCTGGTTCAGGACGAGCCGCCGGCGGCGCTGCCCGACGGCATGGGTGATGAAGAAACATCGGACACGAAAATCGTCAATCTTGCGGAACGCAAGGCAGCGCTGATTGCCCGCCGCGGGCCACGGCCTCCAACGAACGGATCAAGCCAACCTGCAATTACAGCGGAAACGGCCGATTTAGCTTAACCCATCCCGCGGAACATGGCGTCGGGATCGATGTCGGGCTGTTCCTGCGAGCCGAGATCGGCGGCGGGTTCCTGCTGCTGGGGCTGGAGATTGTCCTGCTCCGGCGTTGGGGCTGCCGATTTACCCGCTTTCTTCTGTTCACGGGCGACGCGGCGCTGGGCGCGCTTCAGGGCGGCATCCAGGTCCGACTGCTTGCAGAGGCCAACCATAACCGGATTATGCGGCTTGATGTTGGCGGAGTTCCAATGCGTACGATCACGTACCTTGGCGATCGTGTCCTTGGTGGTGCCAAGCAGACGCGCAATTTGCGCATCCAGAAGTTCCGGATAGGTTTTGATAAGATAGGAAATCGCATCGGGTTTGTCGGCGCGCTTCGATACCGGCGTGTAACGCGGGCCTTTGCTGCGCACGACCGGCTGCGGCAGGTCGCTCTTGACCATTTTGAGGCGCCCGCGCGGATCCTGCTCGCAGCGCTTGATTTCTTCGGGCGTCAACTGGCCGCTCAGCACAGGGTCCATGCCGTTGATGCCAATGGCCACTTCGCCGTCGGCAATCGCCTGCACTTCAAGCTTGTGCAGCCCCGTGAATTCGCCGATCTGGTCGAATGTCAGGGTTGTATGCTCGACCAGCCACACGGCGGTCGCTTTCGGCATCAAAGGTATGGCCATCGTCGTCTCCTCGTCAAAAATTCGTGAGGGCAAAATCCCTCGTTATCCGGCCACGCTCCGCGACCGGACGATCCTCGAACACATTTTCAGGGATCGGTTAAAGCGCCAATCTAGGGTTTAGTTTGTCACTTCGAGAACGATCTTACCAATATGCGCGCCGGATTCCATCACTTTATGCGCCTCGGCGGCATTTTTTATCGGGAAGGCCTGATATATCAGCGGTTTGAGCTTGCCGGAAACGACCCACGGCCACACTTTGGCCTCAATCTCGCTCACCAGACGGCTCTTTTCGGCTTTGGACCGGGTCCGTAAAGTCGAGCCCGTGACGCTCAGACGTTTCTGCATGATCTCACGCAAATCGACGGTGGCCTTACGCCCCTGCTGCGTCGAAATACTGACATGCCGCCCGAACGGCGCGAGCACCGATAAATTCCGCGCGATGTATTCGCCGCCGACCATGTCCAGAACGACATCCACGCCTCGTTTGTTAGTCTCGCGTTCGATGGCCGTAATAAAATCTTCGGCTTTATAATTGATGGCCAGATCGGCACCGAGCTTGCGGCAGGCGTCGCATTTTTCGTCGCTGCCCGCCGTCACGAAGATTTTCGCGCCGAAGAGTTTGGCCATTTGTATGGCCGTGGTGCCGATGCCGCTGGAACCGCCATGGACCAGAACAGTTTCATCCGGCT
>JAATFY010000081.1 GCA_015654915.1 Rhodospirillales bacterium | reverse complement strand
GGCCGCACCTATCCGGAATGGGCAGGCAAGGTGCATTTCTGGGTGACCTTTATCGGCGTCAACCTGACCTTCTTCCCGATGCATTTCCTCGGCTTGCAGGGCATGCCGCGCCGTATTCCCGATTATCCCGACGCTTTCCACGGTTGGAACGAAATCGCGTCTTACGGATCATTCATCTCATACGCGGGTGCCATCTGGTTCGTGTGTGTCGCCATCTATACGGTTTTCTGGGGCAGGAAGGTCGGCGCCAATTACTGGGGCGAGGGCGCCAAGACGCTGGAATGGACCGTGTCGTCGCCGCCGCCGTTCCACACATTTGAAACGCTACCGCGCGTCGAATAAATCGCCGCGCCCGACGGAACAGGGATTATGAGCGATATCGCATCATCTGCCGCGCCACTCGCCTATGCCGAAACCGGCGCGCGGGTGCGCGACTATATCGAGCTGCTGAAGCCGCGCGTGATGTCGCTGGTGGTTTTCAGCGGGCTCGTGGGATTGATCGTAGCGCCCGGCCACATTCATCCGCTGCTCGGCTTCGTCACGATCCTGTGCATCGCTTTGTCGGCGGGCGGCAGTGCTGCCGTCAATATGTGGTACGACCGCGATATCGACGCCATTATGACGCGCACCCGTTCGCGTCCTTTGCCGCAAGGCCGTATCGAACCTCAAGCCGCCGCCGAGTTCGGCGCGACGCTCATCCTCGGTTCGGTCGCGTTGATGGGGCTCGCCATCGGCTGGCTGGCGGCGGGATTGTTGGCGTTCGCTGCCGGATTTTACGTCTATGTTTATACGATGTGGCTGAAGCGCCGGACGCCGCAGAATATCGTCATCGGCGGCGCGGCGGGCGCGTTTCCGCCGGTTATCGCCTGGGCCGCCGTGACGGGTTCGGTCGGCCTGCCAGTCGTTATTCTGTTCCTGATTATCTTCTTCTGGACGCCGCCGCATTTCTGGGCGCTGGCGCTCTACCGCAACGAGGATTACCGCCGCGCGAACGTGCCGATGCTGCCGGTCGTTGCCGGCGAACGTCATACCAAGATCGCAATGCTCGTATATACACTGATCCTGTTTCCGCTCAGCCTCGCTCCGGCTTTTACCGGTATCGGCGGAACGGTTTATCTGATTGGCGCTACGATCCTCAGCAGCCTGTTCGTTGTTTGCGCGGTGCGGGTGCTGTTCGATAAAACACATAAGTCGGCGCGGCAGATGTTCGTCTTTTCCCTTGCATACCTCACTCTTCTGCTCTGCCTGCTTTTAGTCGAGCATGCGATCAAGGTGTGGGCATGAAGACGTCCCCCGTCAGCACCGAACGTAAACGCCGCCAGCGCGGCCGTAACCTTGCCGTATTTCTGGCGCTGCTTGCTTTCGTGGTCCTGATCTACGCCATCACCATCACCAAAATCAGACTGGGCTACGGGCCATGAAGCGCCTGCCGAAAAATACGCGCGTGCTTCTCACGCTTGCCGCCTTCGTCGGCCTGATGATCGGCCTCGCCTACGCCTCCGTGCCGCTTTATTACATGTTCTGCCGGGCCACCGGATTCGGCGGCACGACACAGCGCGTGATCGCGGCTCCCGCGCAAGTTAAAGATCGCACCATCGAAGTTTCATTCGACGGGAATGTCGACCCTTCCTTGCCGTGGGAATTTGCGCCCGACGTCCGGAGCGTGCGGGTCAGGCTGGGCGAGGAAACCACGGTCAAATACCATGTCCGCAATCTCGGTTCGAAAGCCGTGGTTGGTACAGCCACCTATAATGTGCAGCCCGACAAGGCAGGGGCCTATTTCGACAAGATCCAGTGCTTTTGCTTCACAAAACAGGTTCTGAAGCCCGGCGAAGCCGCTGAATTGACAGTACAATTTTATATCGACCCGAGCATGGCCGACGACCACCGGAATGACGATGTGAAAAACATTACCTTGTCCTATACCTTCTTTCTGTCCAAAGATCAGACCAAGGCCCGCACCCTCAAGCAAGCCCAAGCCCCAATCCCCGAACCCACGTCCAACCCCCGAGAGTTCCCATGAGCCACGATCATTCCGACACTGTTCAATATAAAGACAGCGGCATTCCACAACCTTGGCATCTGGTACGGCCTTCAGTGTGGCCGCTGATCGGTGCGATGGTGGCGGGCATCATGATGGGCGGCATGGTCATGTTCATGCACAAGATCAAAATCGGCTCTATCGATCTCGGCCTTGCCGCGCCGCTGATCGGCCTCGCGGGCGTGCTGGCCATTATGTTCGTCTGGTGGCGCGACGTGATCCACGAATCCTCGGTCGAGCACGCGCATTCGGCGGTCGTCAAAATCGGCCTGCGTTACGGCATGGCGCTCTTCATCGCGTCCGAAGTGATGTTCTTCTCGGCTTTCTTCTGGGCGTACTACAGCGCGGCGCTTTATCCGCCCGCCATTCTCGGCGGCGTATGGCCGCCCGCCAACATCAAGACCTTTGATCCATTCGATATGCCCTTCATCATGACGTTGATCCTCTTGCTGTCGGGCACGACGGTGACGTGGGCGCATCATGCCGTGCTGGAAGGCAAGCAGAAGGAACTGGTCAAGGCGCTGACCTTCACCGTGGCATTGGGTCTCAGCTTCTCGGTCTGTCAGGCGTATGAATATCATCACGCCGAGTTCGGCCTGAAGAGCGGCATGTTCGGCTCGACCTTCTTCATGGCGACGGGCTTCCACGGCTTGCACGTCATCATTGGCACCATTTTTCTCGCCGTGGGCCTGTGCCGCGCGAAAAAGGGCCATTTTACACCGCAAAGCCATTTCGGGCTCGAGGCCGCCGCATGGTACTGGCACTTCGTCGACGTCGTCTGGCTGTTCCTGTTCATCTCGATCTACTGGTACGGATCGGCGCCGCAATAGCCGCGCGATGCCTTTCTCTATTCGCGTTCGGGGCGGTATATTTATCATTCGCCTCTGGCCGACACTCATCACTGTTCTTATGTTGGTGGTTCTGCTTGGCCTCGGCACATGGCAAGTGCAGCGGCTGCACTGGAAAGAAAGCCTGATCGCGGAAATCGACGAACGCGCGCATGAAGCGCCGGTGGATGCTGCTTTAATACCGTCATTCCGGACGCCGCGAAGCGGCGATCCGGAATCCATGAACCGGTCTGGTGGTAAAGATGACTCCATGGATTTCGGGTTCGCGCCTGCAGCGCGCCCCGAAATGACGCCGATTGAAAATGCCGATTACCACCCCGCTTTCGCCTCCGGCCTGCTGCAGCACAACCACGAATTTTACCTGCACGCGATTTCCCTGACCGGCGAGGGCGGCTATCATGTGCTCACGCCGCTGCAACTGGATAACGGGAAATATTTGCTGGTTAATCGTGGCTGGGTGCCCTATGACCGCAAACTTCCGGAAACCCGCGCCGACGGGCAGCTTTTCGGGCCGGTGACGATCGAAGGTATTCTGCGCGTGCCCGTGCACCATGCGATGCAGCCGCAAAACGACGCCGCAAAAAACGACTGGTACGGGATCGACCTTGTTGCCATGGCGAAACTTGCCGGTGTCTCCGAATTCCTGCCCTATGTGCTGGATGCCGATGCCGCACCCAACCCCGGCGGCTATCCGGTCGGCGGTCAGACGCGCGTGAATTTGCCCAACAACCATTTCGGCTATGCGCTGACATGGTATGGCCTCGCGCTGGCATTGCTGGTTATCTATGGCGTTTCCGCGACCCGCAAAGTATCCTGAGCGCATGAGCATTCTTTACCGCAGCACGAGGGGGCAAGCGCCTGAGCTCGACTTCCGTGGCATAACGTTGACCGGTCTGGCGTCCGACGGCGGCCTCTATGTGCCGAAAACGTGGCCGGAATTCTCGCCGGCCGATATCACCGCGATGAAAGACAAGCCTTATCTTGAGATCGCGCAGCAGGTCTTGCGGCCCTTCGTCGCGCCGCTGATACCGGACGATGCCTTACGCGGGTTGTTGCAAAAGGCCTATGCCGGTTTCGACGATGCTGCCGTTACGCCATTGAAGCAGCTCGACGACCGCCACTGGGTGCTTGAACTGTTCCATGGGCCGACGCTGGCCTTCAAGGATGTGGCGCTGCAACTGCTCGGGCATGTCTTCGAATATTTTCTGGATCGATCCGGCGAGCGTATGACGGTGGTCGGCGCGACCTCCGGCGATACCGGCTCGGCGGCGATAGCGGCGCTGGCAAACCGCAAGAATATCGACGTTTTTATTCTGTACCCGAACAAGGGGCCGAGCGATATCCAGCGCAAGCAAATGACACGCGTGGACGCGCCCAACGTTCATGCCGTAGCGATCGAAGGCAGCTTCGACGACTGTCAGGCAATCGTAAAGGCGCTGTTCAACGATCCGGCGCTGCGTGCTAAATACAAACTTGCGGCGGTTAATTCGATTAACGGGCTGCGCATTCTGGCGCAGATGGTTTATTATTTTGTGGCTGTCGCACGGATGGGCGGCGTGAAGCCGGTCAGTTTCGTGGTGCCGACCGGTAATTTCGGTAATATCTATGCCGCCTATGCCGCCATGAAATGCGGTCTGCCGATTTCGAAACTGGCGGCGGCCAGCAACCGCAACGATATCCTCACGCGCTTTTTCAACTCGGGCTGCATGAAAGCCGAGGAGGTGCAGTCGACCCTCAGCCCCAGCATGGATATCCAGATCAGCAGCAATTTCGAGCGGTTGCTGTTCGATCTGTGCGGCAATGACGGCGCAGCAGTGCGCAAGTTGATGCAGCAGGGCGAATTTGCGGTGACGCCGGTCCAGCTTGCCACGGCGCGGCAGGTTTTTACGGCGGCACGGGCCGACGAAGACCTGACGCTCAAAACCATACAGGATGTTTACAGGGAAAGCGGTTATATCCTCGATCCGCATTCGGCGGTCGGCGTCGCGGCGTCACGGCTATTGGCGCGGGAACTGCCCGATCCGGTCATTTGCCTCGCCTGCGCCCATCCGGCCAAGTTTCCGGAAACCATTCACCGTGCCATCGGCGTTACGCCGCCATTACCGGCTGCGTTGGCGGCATTGTTGCAGAAGCCGGAGCGTACAAGTTTATTGCCGGCGAATATGCAGGCGGTCGAAAAATTTATGGCGGAGAGAGTGAAATAATGGCCATTCAGATTACAACCCTCGCTAACGGTCTGCGGATCGCGACCGACACGATGCAGGACGCCGAAAGCGTGGTGGTGGGCGCATGGGTCGGCGTCGGCACGCGCGACGAGCCGCAGAAGGCCAATGGCGTCGCGCATCTGGTCGAGCACATGATGTTCAAGGGCACCAAAAAACGCTCGGCCTACGCGCTGTCGACCGCGATCGAGAAAAACGGCGGCGCCATGAATGCCTATACCACGCGCGAGGAAACCGCCTATCACGCGCGCGTGCTGCCGGAGGATACCGAGCTTGCCTGCGACATCATCGCCGACATGCTGCAGCATTCGGTGTTCAACCCCAAGGAGTTGGCGCGCGAAAAACAGGTTATTATTCAGGAAATCGGGCGCGATCTCGATTCGCCGGAAGACCGTATTTTCGACGTGCTGCATCAGACTGCGTTTCCGAAACAGAAAATCGGGCGGCCCATTCTGGGCTCCGCCAAAATCATCGCCGGCCTGCCGCGGCAGGCCGTAACGGATTACGTCAAAACCCATTATCACGCTGGCAATATGGTCATTGTGGGTGCGGGAAAAGTGAAGCACAAAGCTTTTGTCGGCATGGTCAAAAAGCGCTTCGGCAAATTGCCGCGCGGCAAGGCGCTCAAGAAAGAGAAGGCGCACGTTGTCAGCGGCTTCAAGCTGCTGCCCAAACCCATTGAGCAATTGCACCTGATTCTTGGTTTCGCGGGGCCCGGATTTCATAGCCACGAGATTTATGCGACGCAGTTACTGTCCATTCTTCTTGGCGGCAGCGCGTCATCGCGTCTGTTTCACAAGGTGCGCGAGAAACGCGGGCTGGGTTACACGATCAGTTCCGGCCATTTCGCTTTCAGCGACGCGGGGCTTTTCGAGATTTACGCCGGAACCGATCCTAAGCGCGTGCAGGAACTGATCCCCGTCGTTTGTCAGGAACTGCGCGACGTTACGCATAATGTCACGCCGGTTGAGCTGGCCCGCGCCAAGGCGCAGGGTCGCGCCGACATGCTGATGGGGCAGGAAAGCGTCATGCGCCGCGCCGATATTCTCGGCCACCAGATTCTGGCCTTCGGCCGCCCTATCTCGATAAACGAGACTCTGAAAAAACTCATGGCGGTGACGAAAAAAGATGTCGAAGCGGCTGCGTCGAAACTTCTTTCGCGCCGTCCCATCGTGACCGCGCTTGGGCCGCTCGAGAAACTTGAGGATTACCGGAAGATCGCGGCGCGGCTGGCCGGATAGCGTTTTCAAACATGGACTTCGCCGATGTGGAGTTATCTTTCTTCTTTCTTTAATTTCCCGCCCGAATGGCCGACCCCGCCGCTGGATACGCAACTTGTCGGGCCGCGGGTGATTTTACGCATGGGTGATCCGGCCGATTGGCGGGCGTGGCGTTTTACCCGCGAGATGAGCCGCGATTTCCTGACGCCGTGGGAGCCCACTTGGCCGCCGAATGCCCTGCATTATGGTTTCTTTTGCGGCCTTTTGCGGCGGAACTGGCGCGACTGGCGGCAGGGCAAGGCTTATGCCTTTCTTATTTTTCTGCGCGGTCAGGATAATAAAGCGGGGACCCTGATCGGCGGCATCAACCTGAACGATGTCCAGCGCGGTATCGCGCAGAAAGGGACGCTCGGCTACTGGATGGGCCAAGCCTATATGGGACAGGGGCTGATGACGGAGGCAGGCGGCCTTGTCTGCGATTTCGCGTTTCAGACATTGCGGCTGCATCGCATCGAGGCCGGTTGTTTGCCCCATAACGACGCAAGCAAAGCGTTGCTCAAGCGCCTCGGTTTCGAGGAAGAAGGCTACGCCAAGGCCTATCTGCAGATTAACGGAAAGTGGCAGGATCATGTGCTGTGGGGAAAAACAGCGGTCCGCCCACAAACACATGCCTTGCCTACCGATGACTGACTCTTACCCCAGAAACCGGACTTAATTCAGCCTGTAGCCCTTGCTCTGAACCCGCTGGCGGACTCGCTGCAACACGGACTGCAATAATTCCTCATCCTGCGCGCAGAATAGCGGGACTTCGTCCATGCGGACGATGTGCGTGCCGTAATCGCGTATCCTGAATCTGAGCTTGGAATCGTAATCCCAGATCTGGGCGTCGCAGGACAGCGGCAGGAAGGCGCTTTTCACGCTTGCGATGATTTCATCATTGGTCAGCATGGCAAGCCCTTTACGCGTCGCTGTCGGCTTCGCCGGCTTCCGGCGTGCCGATCATGGCATCGGCGACAAATCCGGCATTGGCGCGGACCTTGCTTTCGATCGCCGCCGCCACTTCGGGGTTATCGCGGAGATACTGCTTGGCGTTTTCGCGGCCCTGGCCGATGCGCGTACCGTCGTAGGAGAACCACGCGCCGGACTTCTCGACCACATTGGCCTGCGCGCCGAGATCGATCAACTCGCCGACTTTCGAGATGCCTTCGCCGTACATGATGTCGAATTCGACGACGCGGAACGGCGGCGCCATCTTGTTTTTCACGACCTTCACGCGGGTCTGGTTGCCGACCACGGTTTCGCGGTCCTTGATCGCGCCGATGCGGCGGATATCGAGGCGCACCGAGGAATAAAACTTCAGCGCGTTGCCGCCGGTCGTGGTTTCGGGATTGCCGAACATCACGCCGATCTTGAGACGTATCTGGTTGATGAAGATAACCATGCAGCGGGATTTGGAGATTGAGCCGGTCAGCTTGCGCAGCGCCTGGCTCATCAACCTGGCCTGAAGGCCCGGCAGGCTGTCGCCCATCTCGCCTTCCAGTTCCGCCTTGGGGGTCAGGGCGGCCACGGAATCGATCACGATGATGTCGACGCCGCCCGACCGCACCAGCGTGTCGGTGATTTCCAGCGCCTGTTCGCCCGTGTCCGGCTGGGAGACCAGCAATTCATTGACGTCCACACCCAGCTTGCCGGCATAGACGGGGTCCAGGG
>JAATFY010000228.1 GCA_015654915.1 Rhodospirillales bacterium | reverse complement strand
CCAAGACCCGCGACATCACGGGCGGTCTGCCGCGCGTGGCCGAGCTGTTCGAAGCCCGTCGTCCGAAGGATTTCGCGATCATCGCCGATACCGATGGCCGCGTCGAATTCGGCAAGGACTACAAGATGAAGCGCCGCATCATCGTCCGTCCGCTGGACGAAACGCTGGAGCCGCGCGAATACCTGATCCCGAAGGGCAAGCATATCGCCGTTTAGGAAGGCGACATGGTGACGAAGGGCGACCTTCTCATCGACGGCAATCCTGTGCCGCATGACATTCTGGCGGTAATGGGCGTCGAAGCCCTGGCCGACTTCATGATCAACGAAGTGCAGGAAGTCTATCGCCTTCAGGGTGTGAAGATTAACGACAAGCACATCGAAGTGATCGTGCGCCAGATCCTGCAGAAGGTCGAAATCACCGACGCCGGTGATACGACCTTCCTCGCGGGCGAACTGGCCGACCGTACCGAATTCCTCGAGGTCAATGAAAAGGCCGCCCTGGAATCGCTGCGTCCGGCCCAAGGCAAGGCGGTGCTGCAAGGCATCACCAAGGCTTCGCTGCAGACGCGTTCGTTCATCTCCGCCGCTTCGTTCCAGGAAACGACGCGCGTGCTGACCGAAGCGGCTGTGTCCGGCAAGGTCGATACGCTCGAAGGCCTCAAGGAAAACGTCATCGTCGGCCGTCTGGTGCCGGCGGGTACGGGGTCCGTCGTCAACCGCCTGCGTCGCATTGCCGGCGCGCGCGATATCGAAGCCGACAGGCTGGATGCCGAAAAGGCCGCCCAGCGGGCTTTGGCCGAAGCGCAGAAGGACGTAGCCTGATTCGTTACGAATAGCGCCGTGTAAGCGGGGGCCCAGTGGTACTAACGGCCAATAACGTCGTATGTTTTGGTTGTCAGGCTGCTACTGGAGCGGAGGTTTTCAACCATGCAGCTATTCTGCGTCCTTCAGCCGTAAGCTGGATTTGATCCCTGTTGGTGTTGGGCGCACATTCGACCGCTCCTGCGTCCGTCAATGATGACACAAGCTGGAGCGTATCGGCTCCGCTTAGCTTGAATTCATCACGAATGGCGCTGCGTAAAACTGGCGTATCTTTTTCCGCCATAAAGCTTACGGCGGCTCGAGCGTGGGACGTAGCTCATAGACCGCGTGAAGACGGAACCGTTAAAGCCATCATTGCATTGAAAGAGATTATACCTACTTGACTAACGAGACCTTGGAGAACGCCTAATTTGATAAATGCACGTTCATGGCCAGGCTTGATAGTACGATCCGTTCGATGGCCAATCCCTTGTTGATAAATAACATCGCGTACTTCGGCGATATATTTGGAAAACGCTTGCGTTTCTTTATCATCGGCATGATCCGTCAACAAACGGCGAACATGCATAGAAAAAATGTGAGACAGGTTTGCCAGAGGCAAAGACCCGCCCCTCAGGGCCTGCAGTAGTTCGGCCAATCCGGTTTCTTGACCGAATACTTCATAATAGAGTTTATCCGTATCCGAGTTATTGAAATCTATCATGGTAACCCCTCCCTATTAAATTTGAAGAATTCATATATAATACGGTTTCTATCGAGCGCAACCGTAGAGTTCCTGCTTCTTTGTTAACCATACTTCTTATTCTTGTTGCGGGACTTATAGTTCTTTCCTAGGCTGTTTTATATAAGGAGATTCCCTATGACCGACGAGAATGTTCGCGCAAAGATCAAGGAAGCCCTCGCGGCCACGGATAACAACCGCCACGACGCCCAGAAGCTGCTCATCACATGGGCGGTGCGTGATCCGCAGTTGCTATTGGGCATTACCAAACCGCATTTGAAAGCTATCGCGGCGGCACTGATCGAACATACGATGCGCGCCAAGACGGAAGCTTCTACGGACGCAGGGCCCGATCATTTCCCGAAAACGGCGATCGACGACATGATTGCCGAAGCCTCCGGCCGCCGCCCGCCGGACAAGCGCCGCAATCGCAACGTTCCGCCGCCCAAATCGACCGAGCGCCAGGCCAACACCATGCGCAAGCTGGCGGCTGCGTTTACAAGGAAGAAGAAGTAGGAAAAAATCTATTACGTCATTCCGGAAAATTTTCTGGAACGAAGTGAAAGAAAATTTATCCGGAACCCAGTCAGATTATCCATAATAGCTTTCTATCGGATTCTTCCACTGGGTCCCGGATAAATTTGCCTACGCAAAAGCTTCGGCAAATTTTCCGGGATGACGTTGGAGGTTACCGCTCGTCCGTGAACCGTTTTTCGAGGTCCGAGAAACGCGTGAACTGGCCTTCGAAATGCAGCTCGACCGTGCCGATAGGGCCGTGGCGCTGTTTCGAGATCAGGACTTCCGCGATGTTGCGGATTTCCTCGCCGCGTTCCTGCCAGCGCTGATGGCGGGTGTTGAATTTCTCTTCGGGTTCGTCCTGCCGGCGGGTCGGTTCGGCGCGGGTATGGTAATATTCCTCGCGATACACGAACATAACGACGTCGGCATCCTGTTCGATCGATCCGGATTCGCGCAGGTCTGAAAGCTGCGGGCGTTTGTCTTCACGCATTTCCACGGCGCGCGAGAGCTGCGACAGCGCCACGACGGGGATGTCCAGTTCTTTCGCCAGCGCCTTGAGGCCGCGGGTGATTTCCGAGACTTCCTGCACGCGGTTGTCGTCGCGGCGCGACGTACCGTGCAGCAGTTGCAGGTAATCGATAACGATGGCGCCCAAATGCGGCACCATGCGTTTCAGGCGGCGCGCGCGCGTGCGCAATCCGGCCACCGAAAGGGCAGGGGTATCGTCGATGAAGAGCGGCGCGCGCGAAAGGATTTTGGTGGCTTCGAGGAATTTCGAGAAATCCTCGGCCTTAATCTCGCCGCGGCGGATTTTGTCGGACGGCACGCTGGAATGCTCGCCGAGGAGACGGGTCGCCAGCTGTTCGCTCGACATTTCGAGCGAGAAGAAAGCGACGCCAGCGCCTTCCTTGCCGTCACTGTCATGCCAGGCACGGGCGGCATTGAAAGCAATGTTGGTGGCCAGCGCCGTTTTACCCATCGACGGGCGTCCGGCAAGAATAATGAGATCGGAGCGCTGCAACCCGCCCAGCTTGCGATCAAGGTCGCGCAGGCCGGTCGTTACGCCGGTGACATGGCTTTCGCGCTTGTGCGCTTCCTCGGCCATACGCAGCGATGTGACCAGCGCTTTTTCCAGTTTGATAAAGCCGCGATCCAATTCGCCGGTGCGGGCCAGTTCGAACAGGCGCTGTTCGGTAACCTCAATCTGGCCGGAAGCCGGTCTTTCAAGATCGTGCTTATAGGCTTCGTTGACGACATCTTCGCCCAGCACAATCAGCTGACGGCGCAGGTAAAGATCGTGGATCAGCCGCGCATAATCTTCGGCATTGATGATGGTGATGACGCTGCCGGCAAGATCGGCCAGATATTGCGCGCCGCCGAGCGATGCCAGCGCGGGATCGCTTTCAAACAGCCCGCGCAAGGTTTTCGGATCGGCGATCTGGCCGCGATTGACCAGTGTCGAGATGGCGCCATAGATGCGGCCATGGACGGGATCGTAGAAATGATCGGGCTCGAGAATTTCGCCGACGCGTTCGTGCGCGACATTGTTGACGAGAATGGCGCCCAGCAGCGCCTGTTCCGCTTCGATGTTGTGCGGTGGCACGCGGGCAGCCGCGATCGGTTCGTTAATCGCAACGGCCCCAAGCCCCGGGAATGTGGT
>JAATFY010000236.1 GCA_015654915.1 Rhodospirillales bacterium | reverse complement strand
TTTTTTGCCTGCCCAGTCGATCAGGGAAATAATTTTCGCGCCGTCTTCATCGGGAGGGCGATCATAAACGCCGGCGATATGTGACAGGATAATCAGTCGTTCGGCATTGACCATGCCCGCCAGCAACCCCGCCAGCTCGTCGTTATCGGTGAACATCACCTCGTCGACGGTGACGCTGTCGTTTTCATTCACGATCGGCAGGATGTGCGGCTGTTTCTGCAAGGCGGCGAACAGATGCGCCATGTGCTTGTGATGGCCATGGGTACGGAAATCCTGCTTGGTGAGGAGAATTTGCGCGGCCAGCAGCCCATGCGGCGTCAGCAGATCCTGATACAGCGCCACCAGCCGCGGCTGTCCGAGGCTTGCCAGAATTTGCCGTTCGGCGACCGGATCGCAATGTTGCAGGGGCTGGCGTTTTTTGATTAATCCACGTCCGGTACCTGCCGCGCCGGAGGAGACCAGAATAACCTGATGCCCCGCCTGTTTCAGCGCGGCCAACTCGCCTACAATCCCGCCCAGCAGCTTGGCATTCGGCATGCCGTCGCCGCCGCCAAGGGCAGCCGTGCCGATTTTAACCACGAGATTGAGCTTGGGGGCAGCCATAGGTCTGTTTTAGCAGGCTTTTCCCGTAGGCAAAACGCTATCTTTATTATGGCTTTAGTTGCGATGCCGACGGGGCATGCCTATATAATGCCCCATGACTTTTCCCATATTCGCCGACGTCGTAAAGCCGGATTTCCGGCCTGAAGGGGGCAAGAAATTCGTCCTGAAGTCGGATTTCAAGCCGGCGGGCGACCAGCCGCAGGCGATCGCCGCGCTTGCGGAGGGCCTGAAACAGGGCGAGCGCGATCAGGTTCTGCTCGGCGTCACCGGCTCGGGCAAAACCTTTACCATGGCGCAGGTCATTCAGGAATTGCAGCGACCCGCCCTTATCCTCGCGCCCAACAAGACGCTGGCGGCGCAATTGTACGGCGAGATGAAATCTTTCTTTCCCGACAACGCTGTCGAATATTTCGTCAGTTATTACGATTACTACCAGCCGGAAGCCTATGTCCCGCGCACCGATACCTATATCGAAAAGGACGCGATGATCAACGAGCAGATCGACCGCATGCGCCACGCCGCTACACGCGCGTTGCTGGAACGCGACGACGTTATCATTGTCGCGTCCGTATCCTGCATCTACGGCATCGGTTCGGTCGAAACCTATCAGGAAATGGTGCTGACGCTGGCCAAGGGGCACAGCATGCCGCGCGGCGATCTGCTGACGGCGCTGGTCGAACTGCAATACAAGCGTAACGATATCGGCTTCGGGCGCGGCGATTTTCGCGTGCGCGGCGATACCATCGAATTATTCCCCGCGCATTTGGAAGACCGCGCCTGGCGTTTCATCATGTTCGGCGACGAGATCGAGCAGATCGTCGAGATCGATCCGTTGACCGGCGAAAAGGGTGCCGTGCTCGATGCCGTCAAGATTTACGCCAACAGCGATTATGTGACGCCGAAGCCAACCCTCACTCAGGCGGTCGAGCAGATCAAACGCGATTTGAAAATCCGCTGCGCGGAATTACTGGCCGACGGCAAGTTGCTGGAAGAACAGCGTCTGCGCGAACGCACGACCTTCGATGTCGAGATGATTACGGCGATGGGCAGTTGCTCGGGCATCGAAAATTATTCGCGTTACCTGACTGGCCGCCCGCCGGGGGCCCCGCCGCCGACCTTGTTCGAATATCTGCCGGAAAACTGCCTGCATTTCGTCGATGAAAGTCACGCCATGATCGGGCAATTGCTCGGCATGTATAAAGACGACTATGCGCGTAAGTCGACGCTGGCCAATTACGGTTTCCGCCTGCCGTCCTGCGTGGACAACCGCCCGCTGAAATTCGAGGAGTGGGACAGTATGCGCCCGCCCACGGTGTTCGTCTCGGCCACGCCCGGGCCATGGGAGCTGGAACGCACCGGCGGCGCGTTCGTGGAACAAATCGTCCGTCCGACCGGCCTGATGGACCCACCCGTAATCATCCGCCCTACCGAGAAGCAGGTGGACGATCTTCTGTTCGAAGTGCGCGAAACGGGCAAGAAGGGCATGCGCGTTCTGGTGACGACGCTGACCAAGAAAATGGCCGAGGCGCTGACGGAATATATGACCGAGGCGGGCGTCAAGGTGCGTTACATCCATTCGGACGTCGAAACGCTGGAACGGATCGAGATTATCCGCGATCTGCGCCTCGGCGTTTACGATGTACTGGTCGGTATCAATCTGCTGCGCGAAGGACTCGATAT
>JAATFY010000159.1 GCA_015654915.1 Rhodospirillales bacterium | reverse complement strand
CCCCACGCGATGCGTTGGCGGTGACTTATCTCAAGCGCGCGACTGAATATCGGTCGACACCGCGCCCACCGGGCTGGGACGTTTTCAAGCTCGACGAGAAATAAAATTCGATTTAACTAGCGCGTCATGGCGAAGGGGAAAATGCGGTTGGCGCTGGCATTGGCGGCGGGGATTTCCATCGCGGCCTTTGCCGCTGACCTCGAGGAGGGCCACTCCGCTTACGCCATTCGTGATGGCCAGCCGCTTTTGGCGGACAAGGACCCGGATGCGGCCAGCGTGGGAAAGCTCAAGAGCCACCATGCGTACACGGTGCTCGCGATCAGCGGCAAGTGGGTGCAGGTGAAGTCCGGCCCGACGACGGGCTGGGGTTACGCGGGCAATCTCTCGCGCGAGGAGCCGCCCGACGTGAACACGAGCGCGTTCAGCACGGACGCCTCCGCCACGACGCTCAGCGCGGCGGCGCGCGGGCTCGACAATGACGCGAAGGGTTACGCCAATCGCAAGGGCGAGGCGGACAGTGCGGCCGACGTGGTTTGGATGGAGCAGCAGAACGACGCCGTCGGCCCGGACGGCGTGCGGGATTATCTCAAGGCGCACAAGCTGGGCGAATACTCGGGGGGCAAATGAAGCGCGCGCTCGTTTTTCTCGGCCTGGTCCTTGGTGCGGGCGGCGTGCTCGACGCGCAGTTCAACATTCCCTCGCTTCCTTTCAACAACCCGTTTCACTCGCCGTCGCCCAGCACGACGCCGAACGCCCAGACGCTCAAGGGACTTGGTGAAATGGCGCAGGGCGCGACGGGCATCTCGCTCAAGGACGAGATGAAGATCGGCGGCGCGGTGGCGGTCGAGATCGTCTCGCGCAACGGCGGCATCGACCGCGACCCGGCGATGACGCAGCGCGTGATCATGATCGGCAAGTCGCTGAGCTATTACTGCTCGCGTCCCGAGCTGAATTTTCGTTTCGCGGTGCTGAATTCGGATCACATCAACGCCTACTCGGCGCCGGGCGGCTACGTCTTCATCACGCGCGGCCTCTACAACGCGCTACCCGATGACCAGCAATTGGCCGCGGTCCTTGCGCACGAGATTTCGCACGTCACGAAGCGGCACGCGCTGAAGGTCATCGCGCGCGGCGAATTCATGAAGGGGCTCTTCGACGCGGGCGGCTCGGTTTCCAACGTGGGCGCCTTTGACCAGGGCGTCGAGTCGATCACGAATTCGCTGTTCACGAAGGGCTTCGACCCGAGCGCGGAGTTTGAGGCGGACAAGGAAGGCCGCAGCCTCGCGACCAAGGTCGGCTATCAGCACGACGCGCTGCTCTATTTCCTCAAGAACCTCTACGCCAAGGATGGCGACAGCAAGGACGCGTTCCCGACGCATCCGCCGCTCTCGCACCGGATCGAGCGGTTGAGCGATAAGTAAGACTCGAAGAAATTACCTGATCAGGAATTCTTTCGTTGAGACGAGTCGCAGATTCGGGATTCGTTTGAACTCACCCTCGTTCAAAGTGGCGAGCCGATGCGAGTTGGCGAGGGCTGTCGCCCCGATGATCAGGT
>JAATFY010000217.1 GCA_015654915.1 Rhodospirillales bacterium | reverse complement strand
GGAAAATCACATGGCGCGGAAAGCCGAACAGTTCGCGCTGGTCGTAGGTGATCTGATATCCTGCGGCGCGGCCGGATTCGATCCAGCCGTCGATCACGTTGCGGTATTGTGCCGAGGCGATCGACCACAGCGCCCACCAGACGATGGCTATAATCACGAGGAAGGTCGCCACGGCTGTGACGGTGCGGCGAAGGGAAGTCAGGGATAGATTCATGGAAAGATTGTAAACCCGCGCGTCGCGTCTTATGTTTGTTCAGGCCGCAGCTTAACAGGATGACGTGCTTGGTCGCTATCGCATAAAAGGGATATTAGGAATGGCGGCGTGGATCGGGGCCGGGATGCCGTATCCGGTACGCGGACCGGATGCCTGCACCCCGGCGGCCAATGCCTGAAGGTGGACCGGAGGTCTCCGGGCCCACCCTTGCTCTTACCCTAGGCGGGCGCGAAAGTAGCGGGATGGAAGCATGCAAGTCAACCAGACATTATGGCCGATCAACCAATTGATATATAATGTGAAATTATGAAAAACAACGATCTTTCGGGCGGCGATCTGGTGCAGCCGTTCCAGCTGGAATCCAGCTCCCTGCGCGGGCGGCTGGTGCGGCTCGGGCCCGCGCTCGACATCATCCTGCACCAGCACGCCTATCCCGATATCGTCGGCGGCCTTTTGGCGGAGGCGGTGGCGATGGCGGCTGCCCTCGGTACCGCGCTGAAGCACGAAGGCGTCTTTACCTTGCAGGCGAAAGGCGACGGTCCCGTGCGGTTGCTGGTGGCCGACGTCACCAGCGACGGCGGTATCCGCGCCTACGCGCAATTTTCTCCGGATGCCTTGCCCGAAAAATCCGGGGCCGGAAATTTACTGGGCAAGGGTTATCTCGCTTTCACCTACACGCTGGCGCGCGCCGCTGACGAAAACCTGAAGGATGAACGCTATCAGGGCATCGTCGAGCTGGAAGGCAAAAGCCTTGCCGAAGCGGTGCAGCATTATTTCCGCCAGTCGGAACAGTTGCCGACCGGCATCATGGCGGCGGTCGAACGCGACAGCCATGGGCGCTGGCACGCCGGTTGCCTCATGCTGCAGAAAATGCCGCGCTCGTATGTCACCTCGCCCGAGACGGCGAGCAAGGATTATGAAGCAAAATCTTTTTTCCGCCCCAAGGAAAGCGAGGTAACATATAGAGGCGGCGCCACATTCGAAAGCAATACGTCGGTGGAAGACGACTGGTACCGCGCCATGATGCTGATGGGCACCTGCACGCCGGAGGAGCTTACCGATCCAATGCTGGAGCCGAACGAGTTATTGTATCGCCTTTTTCACGAAGAAGGCGTGCGCGTCTTCGATCCGGATGTTTTCCGCCATCAATGCCGCTGCTCTGATGCGCGGGTGAAAGGCATGCTGCGTTCCCTGCCGCGCACCGAGGTCGAGGACCTGGCGGTCAAGGGCGTGGTTGAGGTCACCTGCGAATTCTGCAATAAAACCTACACATTCAATGCGCAGCAGCGCGAGATCCTTTTCAAGGAAGACGCAACGGAGACGCCGTGAAAGAGATCGAAATTTATCAGGTTGACGCTTTCACCAGCCGCCTGTTCGGCGGCAATCCGGCGGCGGTGTGCCCGCTGAAAGAATGGCTGCCGGACGATATGATGCAGACCATTGCAGCCGAGAATAATTTGTCGGAAACGGCCTTCTTCGTGCCGCAGGGCGACGGATTTGCCTTGCGCTGGTTCACCCCCGGCACCGAGATCGATTTGTGCGGCCACGCCACTTTGGCTTCCGCGCATGTGCTGTTTCGTCATTTGAATTATCCGAAAAAGGAAATCCGTTTTTCGACGAATGTCTCCGGACCGCTTGCCGTCCGCAATACCGGCGACGCGCTGACACTCGACTTTCCGGTGTGGAACGCGACACCCACGTACGTACCGGAAGCGGGCGTAGCGGGCCTCGGCGGGATGCGTCCGAAGGAATGTTACGTAAAGCGCGATTATATGTTCGTATATGAAAAGGAAGAAGACGTGCGCGATGCCAAGCCCGATTTCGGCCTCTTGAAGAAGCTCGATCGCTATCTCTGCATCACGGCGCCCGGCAAGGATTGCGATTTCGTCAGCCGCTTTTTCTGCGCGGGCGACGGCATCGAAGAAGATCCGGTCACCGGCTCGGCGCACAGCATGCTGATCCCATATTGGGCCAAGAAGCTCGGCAAAACCAAGATGCTGGCGCGGCAGCTCTCGCAGCGCGGCGGCGAATTGCAGTGCGAATTTCTCGGCGAGCGCGTCCTTATCGGCGGGCAGGCGCAAACCTACATGCAGGGAAAGATTTTCCTGCCGGATTAGAGGTCGGGAGCCTTTGTCGCCTGCAAATCGATAACGACATCGACGGCATGCTTGACGTAATTCTCGCCCGACCAGCCGTGAGCGCCGATATTGTAGTTCGTGCGGATCAGTTGAATTTTACCGTAAGCGTGCCAATGGTCGCCTTCCTCCGCCAGCGTGAAGGGCAGCGTCACCGTCTGGATGATGCCCTTGATCGTCAGGGTGCCGTCGGCCTCATAGGCATGGTCACCGGTCTTGCGGATGGCGGTCGATACGACCTGCGCCTTCGGAACTTGC
>JAATFY010000034.1 GCA_015654915.1 Rhodospirillales bacterium | reverse complement strand
GTGACACGCCGCTAACTTTCCGCTAACACTTATCGGGTAAAGTGCGTTTTTCCTGCCAAACAGAAGGCTTTTCCAATGGACGACCTTAAATTCAAACCGCTCGACGCCGCCGCCACGCAGCAAATGCTGGCCGACATTGCCGACGAAATCTCGCCGGTCAAATTGCCCGCGGACAAAACCACGATTCAGGTCGCCGATCTGGCGTTTTACGACGAGTTCAAATTTTACGCCGTGTCGGATACGACCCTGCCGCAGCCCAACCAGCGCTACATGCTGTATAAACCCGGCGATGTCAGCCTGATGAACTGGACCAACGAGCCGATCTATGCCGTCAACGAACGCGCGCCGATCAAGCTCGACCGCAAGACGACCATTCCTTACGCCAAATTCTTTTTCCATTATGTGCGGGGGCAGTTGGGCCGCTTCATCATCGTGGAAAAACCCGAAGAAGTCGTCTGGCTCTCTAACGCCAATGACAAAGAAAAAGCCGACGTCGCGCAACGGCTGATGCCGGTGACCTACAAAGGTAGCGGACGCGACAATCTTTTCACATTAACGGCAACGGTCGTGTTCAAGAACGCGCTGTTCAAGACCGACATCAAGATAGCGCCCTACGAGATGGATGTGTTCGATGCCGAACTTGGCGCGCCGGAACATTTCACCATCGGCCAGATGAAACTCACCAACGAGGATTTGCTCCTTGAAGAGCTGAACGTGCCGATCGATCCGCCGCCGGGCGAGTTCGGCTAAATGGCAAACGTCATTCCGGAAAATTTTCTGAAACGCGGTGAAAGAAAATTTATCCGGAACCCAGCGGCCTTATCAGCCAGATAGCCTGAATAGACAGCGTGACGGGATCCCGGCCTTTGCTGGGATGACGGTATTTTTTAAATCTGCTCTTTAATCCACGCCTGCAGGGCCTGCTTCGGCAGGGCGCCGACTTTGGTCGCCTTCAACTCGCCGCCCTTGAACAGCATGATGGTCGGAATGCCGCGGATGCCGTATTTGGAAGGCGTCATCGGGTTTTCATCGACGTTCATCTTGGTGATCGTCACCTGACCCTGCATCTCGCCGGCCAGCTCTTCCAGAACGGGGCCGATCATCTTGCAGGGGCCGCACCATTCGGCCCAGAAATCGACCAGCACCGGCCCGCCCGCCTTCAGGACGTCGGCTTCGAAACTGCTGTCGGTAACGGGTTTGGTGGCGGCGCCCATGCGAATCTCCTGTTGGATTGGTCTACCCCTTATTTAGTGCGGGGGAAGCCGTATATCAAGCGCCCGCCAGCGCGGTTTCGGGCACTTCCATCAGCCGCGGGCCATAAGTCCAGAGCAGGAAACAGCGAATCGGACGGTCGGGATAAATGTCCTGTAAAACCGCGCGGTAGGCAGCCAATTGCCGGATATAGGTCTGATCCACATCCGCCACATCTTCGGGCGGCGGGCGGTTGGTTTTGTAATCGATAATCCGGATTTCATCCTTTCCTACATATAAACGATCCACCTGCCCCGAAATTTCCTGCCCGCCGATGCGGCCCACCAGCGGAACTTCGGCGCGGCTGCCGGCGCCGAACAGCAGAACGAAATCGGGATCGCACAACAAATTCATCACTTCTTTTTTGGTTTCCGCCTGCTGTTCCGGCGTCAGGCGATGCTGTGGATTGGCAAGAAACTTCATGGCAACGGCATCACGTTTGCTTTCTTCCACATCCGGCAGGCTTTGCAGCAGCCGATGAATGATGCGCCCGCGCGTGAAAACGCGGTCGGGGGTCGTAGCGCCTTGCGCAAGGTGCGAAGGAGCCACCGGTTTCAGCGCCGGTTTTTCGTCCGGTGCCGGTTTTCGAATCCATGCAGGTAACTGAACCGGTTTTGCGGCGATTTTTTTCGCGGGCGTTTTCTTTTTCGCCGCGCGCAGTTCGGGATCGGCGAAAACAATATCGGGATAGGGTTCGGTCACCGTTGCCGCCAATTGATTAAGCGGTTTCAAGGCTGCGAAGACCAGATTATACCAGCTTTCGTTGCTGTTCGGTTCCTTGCGGACCGATTCCCATCCGGCAATATACAGCCTTCCCGCCGCGCGCGTGAGGGCCACATACAGCAAGCGCCGGTATTCCTCCATCTGCTTTTGCCGCGCGGCGTCCCACAGATTTTTGGCGACGCTGGCTTTCGGCTTGCGCGGCACATAAAACGGTACGTCTTCATCGCTCCATAAAAAGCGCGGCATGTCCTGCAGGCGCGGCACGCTGGCCGTATCGGGCAGGAACACAATCGGCGCTTCGAGCCCCTTGGCGGCATGTACCGTCATGATCCGTACCTGCCCGCCGCCGCGGTCGAGCTCGCGCTTGATCTCGGCCTCGGTCGCCATCAGCCAATGCAGGAAATTTTGCAGCGACGGCGCGTGGCGATGGCTGAAATCCTGCGCCGCATTCAGAAGCTCGTCGATCGGGCCGAGCGCGTCGGGCCCAAGCCGCGACCAGATGGCGCGGCGGCCGCTGACATCACTGCCTGGGCAAGGCTGGCTGAGAATGCGGGCCAGAAAGGCGAAGGGCGTGATGAAATCCGCCGCACTCAGCAGGCCCGACAAATAGCCCTGCGCCGCCGCGAAAGCGGGTTTATCGCCGGTTTTACCGGCGAGGCTGTGCCACAACGTGCCTTCGCGGTTCATTGCAACCGCCATCAACTCGTCCTCGCTTAAATTCAGCAAAGGCCCGCGCAGCACGGTGGCGAGGTTGAGATCATCCTCCGGCAACAGCGCAAACTGCATCAGCGCCAACAGATCCATCACCGGCAATTGCTTGACGAGACGCATGCGGTCGACGCCGGTCACCGGCACGTTCTTTTCCTTCAGCGCGCGCACCATCAGATCGGCGAAACGCCCGCGGCGGCGCAGCAGGATCATGATATCGCCTGCGGCGATGGGTCTTTCATAGCCGGACAGATTTTCTCCGTCCGTCAGCCAGACCTTGATCTTGCCCGCGATCTGGTGGGCGAGTTCCGCTTGCGGGTCATGTTCCGCCTCGTATCCCAACGGCAGCGGCCATGAACCCTCCTCGGCCTCGTCTTTCTTGGGCGCGGGCAGCAGTGGCCATACTTCGACGCGTCCCACTTTCTCGGGCTCCTCGAGGCGCGGCGGAGCGGGAATATGGCTTACCGCTTCCGAGGACACGCCCGACTGCACGCGTGGGTCGGCAAACACGGCATCGACCGCCTGCAGAACCGCGGGGGCCGAGCGGAAAGATATATGCAGCGGCACTTCGCGGTATTGTTTTTCGGCGTCCGCAATGCGTCCGGAAAAATAGCCGCGCATCTCAATGAACGCTTCGGGATCGGCGCGCTGGAAACTGAAAATCGATTGCTTTTCGTCGCCGACCACGAACAAGGTACGGTTTTGATCAGACCGCGCTCCGGCTCCGGCAAAAAACTCGTCGGCCAGCGCGGCGACGATGCTCCATTGCGCGCGGCTGGTGTCCTGCGCCTCATCGACCAGAATATGATCGAGGCCGCCGTCGAGTTTATATAAAACCCACGGCGCAATACCGGCGCGGCGCAAAAGTTCGTTCGTGCGGGTAATCAGGTCGTCATAATCCAGCACCGCCTGCGCCGCTTTGCGTTCTTCGTAACGGCGGATCAGGAAACTGCCGAACGTCAGAACGGCGGCGGTGTTTTCGGCGATATGTGCGGCCTCCAGCCGCTCCCGCACCGCTTGCAACCGCACGGCTTCGCGGCCGAGGATCGCGGCCAGATCGGGATATTTCGCCAGCAATTCCTTGTTGCCGAAATTCTGGTAAGGCTCGCCGTCATCCTTGAAGAAACAGCGGTAATAATCCTCGAACTTCGCCGCGCGTTCCACCGACGGCAATGCGAGCCATGCCAGCAGCCTCTCGCCGCGCGGGGCGTACATTTTACTGCCCTCCAGCAGCCATTGCGCCGCCTGCCGCACATCGGCTGTAGGTAAAACATGCTCATCGATGGTATCAGCGCATATAGATTTGGTTGTTTCGTCGGGCGCTAATGATAATTCCGAACGCATCTGCGCGATGAGTTTCTCAAGACTGCCCGCTTTTGCGACAGCCGCATTCAGACGTGCGCTTTCACCGAGGATCGAGCGCATCGCATCGCCGAAGCCGCGCTCGCCCAGATCGCACACCAGTATTTGCAAGGCGCGGCCCAAAGCGCTGTCGGGTTCTGCCGCCGCCATGCGCAGCAAATCCTGCTGCGCGTCTTCCCGCAAGGCACGGGCGTCGTTATCCTCGATCACGGCGAAATGCGGCGCGAGACCGGCTTCGATGGGAAAACGGCGCAAAATTTCCTGACAGAAAGCATGGATGGTGCGGATACGCATGCCACCCGGGCAAGCGAGCACCCGCGCGAACAGCCGCCGCGCCGCCGTCATTTGCTTGGGATCGGGCGCTTCGCCCTGCAATTCGGCGATGCTCTTACTTAATGTATTATCGTCGCAGGTCGCCCAGTGGCTGAGCTTGTCCGTAACGCGGATTGCCATTTCCGCCGCCGCCGCGCGGGTAAAAGTGAGGCACAGGATGCGCTGCGGCTGCACGCCATCCAGCAAAAGCCGCGTCACGCGATTCGTAAGAACGGTGGTCTTGCCGGAACCCGCCGATGCATTGACCCATACCGAGGCGTCCGGATCGGACGCCGCGCGTTGCCGGACCTCGGGTGCTTGGCCCTTCGGAAGATTATCCTGAGTAAGACGAACAGCCTCGGTCATTCGTCTTCTCCCGTCCGGCCCCATTCGGCCAGACGCGCAAGGTGCGCGTAATCGTCAAAGCGTGGCTGCAGCCGCGGTTTCGGCACCGCCTGATAGGGCGTGGCGGGATCGGAAAATTTTTCGGTCAGTTGTTCCAGCCCCGCGCGGGCTTCCTCGGCCAGTTTGGCGACCGGTTCATTGATAGGAAATTCCTTCGCCACGTCACGGCCGCCGCTGAGTTTCCAGTAAGCCAGTTCCATCACAGCCGTTTTTCCAACTTTGTCAAAACCACCATGTTCGGCAATCAGCGCCAGCAACGGCAATTGCGGTTCATATCCCGCTTTCACTTCTTTCTGCGAGGGTACGCCGCCGGTCTTGTAATCGGTGATCGCCAGCGTACCGTCCGGCAATGTATCGATACGGTCGGCGCGGCCCTTCAGCGTAAAATGGCCAATATTCATGCGGCCTTTTGCTTCCGCCTGAAGCACCTTAATTCCGGAGGCACGGCGTTCGCGTTCATGGTCGATGAACCACGCGGCGATGCGCTCGAAGCGCGGCCACCAGAAAGCCTTCACCTCGGGATGCTCGTCATAGGCGGCAAAAATTTTGCGGCCTGTTTTCAGAAGTTGATCCAGCGCGTTGGCGGGTAATGTGTCGGGATGGGCTTTGACAAACACATCCAGCGCTTCATGGATCATGCTGCCGCGGTCGGCGGCGTCGATCTCGGCATCGAGCGGATCGAG
>JAATFY010000205.1 GCA_015654915.1 Rhodospirillales bacterium | reverse complement strand
TAAAGCTTCGGAAGTTTGCCGTTTGCAAATTGGCCGGTGTCGTTTTTCACATCGTCAGGCAAAAGCCCACGATCTTTCCAGCGATTGATGATTGCCAGCACCACGCGCGCAGGTGATTTTTTATCATCGATATTTTCGGCTTCCAACAATTGCTTGATCAACCGGATCTGGTCATCTTGATCCAAGATGGTAAAATTGGGTTTGAGGCCGACACGCTCGGCATGCGGGCGCAGAAGGCGCGCCGCCAGCGAATGAAAGGTGCCGAGGAACCAGCCTTCGACCGAGCGACCGAGCGCTTGCGATATGCGCTCACGTATTTCAGCCGCCGCTTTGTTGGTAAAAGTGACGGCCAGGATTTGCCGGGGCAGCGCCTTGTTGGTCGCCAGCAGATGCACCAGTCGTGCCGTCAGCACGCGGGTTTTACCGGTGCCGGCGCCGGCCAGAACCAGCACAGGCCCGTCCAGCGCGTTGACCGCCGCGCGTTGCGCGGGGTTCAAATCGCGCCAATAGGCAGGTTCGTCGGTGGTTGCCAAGGCGGTTTGCATAACAGGAGTATAGAGCGGCGGAATGGCCGGTGTCGCGCCCGATTTTGTATTCAGACTATGTCTTGAAAGGCAGTTTTGCCTTGATGTCCGTAAAGATTTTCGCCTCGATTGCGGCGATTTGCTCCGGTGTCGGGAGTTCGCTCACGACCTTGTTGCGGCCGGTTTGCTTGGCTTTATAGAGCGCGCCGTCGGCGCGGGCGACGAAGCTGTCCATGTCTTCGCCCGGGCAGTATTCGGTGGCGCCGATCGAAATCGTGATAACGCCGAGCGTCTCGTTCGTGCTGCGCCGCTTGATCTGTTTGGTGCCGAGGCTGGAGCGCAAAAGATTGCCGACTTTTTCGGCATCGGTGATTTTGGTCTGCGGCAGCAGGATGACGAATTCCTCGCCGCCGAAACGCGCGATCACGTCGCGGCCCTTCAGGTTTTCAACCAAAGTATGGGCGACGAGACGCAGCACCTGATCGCCAATCAGGTGGCCGTAGGCATCATTGAATTTCTTGAAATGGTCGATATCGATCATCAGGAGCGTCAGCGTCCAACCATTATCGCGGGCTTCGGCCGTCGTATGAGCCAGTTCCTTGTCGAAGAATTTGCGGTTGCCCACTTCCGTGAGCGGGTCGATTTGCGATTCCTTATGGACCTGATCAAGGCTCTGGCGCATCTCGGTCAATTGCTGCGTCGTCTCCGCCAACTGCGAAGCGAGATGTTCGTTTTGGCGGGAGATAACGCGCGTTTCGGTGACGACCTTGGTGACAGCTTCGCGGATCTGATCCAGCGATACCGATTCCGTCAGTTGTCCCGAAAAACTGTCGAGAGACTGAGTGAACTGGTTGGTGCCGCTGGCGGCCTTGTCGATTACGCTCAGAACGCGGCTGATTTCTTCCTCGATTGCGACATTGGTTTCCTTGAGAATCTTGTGTTCGACCTCGACGCTGAGATGGTTCTGGAAAATTTCGTCGCACTGACTTTGCGTCAGCACCTCGTTTTGATCCGCAAGGGCATCTATCTCGGTTTTCAGGCGCGGATTGGTGCCGGCGTAATAATAATAATACACGGCATAATTATTAGGCGTAGCGGCCAGCCCGTCACGCTTCAGGCGTTCGATCACCTGCCTTGACCACGCGTCGGCCTGTAATTTTTGTGCGCCTGCGGCCACAATAACTCCCCACAACTTATGTCGGACATAAGAAAGCTAACCCACCGGAATATAGCAAGCTAAAACAAGGAAGGTTATCAGGCTATTAAGATACAGGTGGAAGGCAGCTTTGGCGCTTATTCCGCCGTCATGGCCACCGAATCGGGCGGTTCGGTCTTGAGGCGTTTGATGGCCAGCTTGTTAAGGCCGTGAATATAGGCGCGTGCCGAGGCCACCAAAGTGTCCGGATCGGCGCTCTGGCCGATAACGGTGCGCCCGTTTTCCTCCAGCCTTATGGTCACTTCCGCTTGCGCGTCGGTGCCCTGCGTTACGGCGCCGACCTGATAGAGTTGCAGCGTCGCATTGTGGGGGATCAGTTTCTTGATGGCGTTGAAGATGGCATCGACGGGGCCGTTGCCGGTCGCCTCGGCGGCGGTCGTTTTACCGTCGACTTCGATCTCCAGCGTCGCGCGCTGCGGGCCTTTCGATCCGGCGTAGATTTCCAGCGACACGAAGCGGGTGCGGTTATGCGCTTGCGCGACTTCATCGTCGACCAGCGCCATGATGTCTTCATCGAAGACTTCTTTCTTGCGGTCGGCGAGGTCCTTGAAGCGCTCGAACGCGTCTTTCAGGGCGTTGTCGCCAAGTTCGTAGCCGAGATCCAGCAGCTTGCTGCGGAAGGCGTTGCGGCCTGACAATTTGCCGAGCTTAAGCGAGGTTTTGGTGAGGCCGACCGATTGCGGGGTCATAATCTCGTAAGTCTGGCGGTTCTTGATCATGCCGTCCTGATGGATGCCGCTTTCATGGGCGAAGGCATTCGCGCCGACCACGGCCTTGTTCGGCTGCACGACGAAACCGGTGATGGTGGAGACCAGATGCGAGGCGCGGGTGATGTTTTCGGTCTTGATGCCGGTGGTAAAGGGCATCAGGTCGTGCCGTACCTTGAGGGCCATGATGATTTCTTCGAGGGCGGCGTTGCCCGCGCGTTCGCCGAGCCCGTTGACGGTGCATTCCACCTGCCGCGCGCCGTTGATGACGCCCGCCAGCGAATTGGCGACTGCGAGGCCGAGGTCGTTATGGCAATGGGTCGACAATATCGCCTTGTCGATGTTCGGCACGCGCTTGATCAGCATTTTGATCAGATCGGCGTATTCCTGCGGCGTGGTGTAGCCGACGGTATCGGGGATATTGATGGTGCGGGCGCCTGCCTTGATGGCGGCCTCGACGCAGCGGCAGAGGAAGTCGTGTTCGGTGCGGGTGCCGTCCTCGGCACTCCATTCCACATCGGCGCATAGTTTACGGGCGAGGGTTACGCTGTCGGTCACCGCCTGTAGGACTTTTTCCGGCGCCATCTGCAGTTTGAATTTCATGTGCAGGGGCGAGGTCGAAATAAAGGTATGGATGCGTCCGCTTGCCGCCGGTTTCAGGGCTGCTCCGGCGCGCTCGATATCGTCCACCTGTGCCCGCGCGAGGCCGCATACGGTGGAATTTTTGATTTTGCGCGCGATTTCGCTGACAGCCTCGAAGTCGCCTTTCGAGGCGACGGGGAAGCCGACTTCCATCACATCGACCCCGAGCTCTTCCAGCACATGGGCGATGCGCAGTTTTTCTTCCAGATTCATTGCGGCGCCGGGCGATTGCTCGCCGTCGCGCAGGGTGGTGTCGAATATGATGATGCGATTGGGGTCGCTTTTGCTGGTCGCGTTTGTCATGGGCTTGGTATCTACCTTCTTTTATAAGTTTTCACAGTAGCGTAATAAAATTACGTCTAGAGATGATTTTAGACTGTTTTATGTCGTGAGTAAAGAATTTTAATTTTATTTGATGCGCCATACTTTTTTGAAACTAATATAATTCTGGAAGGCGGGAAGGAAGATTTGTTACAATTTTCTCACCAAATTTCATTTTGATCGAGGATTTTTATTGTGGCTACCGCACAGGAATACGGAGTACTTGCTGGAACTATATGTGTTTTAGCAGTCATTGCGGCCGATCTTATTACCGGCAAGCCAATGGTTATGTGGAGCGCGCCGAAGCCTCAAGACCTTTCAAGAAACAGCAATACAGAAGTCACAGACCCAACGCTTTCCTGCGCATTGCCGGATGGCTCAACGATTCTGATTACGCGTGCAGGGCCAAAAGGCGACCAAGTAACGGCTTATGTTAAGAAAAACGAGTGCCAATAATAAAACAAGTTAATCGCAGGGATTTAAACTCGATTTAACTTAAGAATCAAATCAAAATATCCCGTCATTCCGGCCAAGCTCGCGGGGCGAGCGCGAGCCGGAATCCGATTTGGTTTGAAGCCGATGGAAACCAAATCAGATTCCGGATAAATCGGCTCGGTCGTGCCTCGCCGATTTTCCGGAATGACGGTGTTAAATGAATCGCTAACGGATAATCAGTGCTATTGATCACCCGCCAATTTCAGCCATTCATCCTCATTGAGGATTTTCACGCCAAGCTCCTTGGCTTTCTTTGCTTTGCTTCCCGCGTCTTCGCCGACCACGACATAATCGGTTTTGGATGATACCGAGCCGCTGACATTGGCACCGAGGCTTTCGGCTTTGGCCTTCGCTTCCGACCTTCCCATTTTCGCCAGCGTACCGGTGAAAACAATCGTCTTGCCGGAGATCTGCGTCGATCCGGTCGCGCGGGACTCGAAATCGCCGACCGTCAGTTCTTTAGCCAGATCGTCCAGCACATCGCGGTTATGTTTTTCCTCGAAGAAGGCGACGATGTCGCGCGCCAGCAGGGGGCCGACCTGCTCGATATTGTCGAGATCGTGCCACGCCTCTGAATCTTCCTTCCGCGCCGCCATCATCGCCTGCCGCCAGTTGGCAAGCGTCCGGTAATGCCGCGCCAGAAGTTTAGCCGTTGCCTCGCCAACCTGACGGATGCCGAGGGCATAGATAAACCTGTCGAGCGAAATCGTTCGCCGCGCCTCAATGGCGTCCAGCAGCTTTGTCACGGATTTCTCGCCCAATCTTTCGCGTTCTTCCAGTGCCTTGCGGTGCCTGTGCAGGCGGAAAATATCGGCGGGCGAATGGATGATTTTGTCTTTCCACAACTCCATAATGCGCTCATCGCCAAGTCCTTCGATGTTGAAGGCGAGGCGGCTGGTGAAATGGCGCAGCCGCTCGACCGCCTGCGCGGGGCATATTAACCCGCCGGTGCAGCGCCAGACGGCCATGCCTTCCTCGCGCACAGCTATGGAGCCGCATTCGGGGCAATGGGTAGGAAATTTGAATGGCTTTGAATTTTTCGGGCGCTGCTTTAAATCCACACTTATTACCTGCGGAATAACGTCGCCCGCGCGTTGCAGCCGCACAATATCACCTTCGCGGATATCCTTGCGCTCGATCTCGTCCTGATTGTGCAGTGTGGCGCGACTGACCACGACGCCGCCGACGGTTACGGGTTCCAGCTCAGCTACGGGAGTCAGCGCCCCCGTGCGGCCGACCTGGATGATGATCTTGTTCAGCCGCGTTTCGGCCTGTTCCGCCGCGAATTTATGGGCAATGGCCCAGCGCGGCGCGCGGCTGATGAAGCCGAGCCGTTCCTGCCAATCGAGGCGGTTCAGTTTATAGACCACGCCGTCGATATCGAACGGCAGCGCATGACGCTTGCTTTCCAGCTCGTGATAATAACCGAGCAGATCTTTCGTCGTCGCGCACAGGCGCGAAGGCTCGTTGACCGTAAAGCCCCAATGTTTGACTTGAGCACGGATGTCTTCCTGTGTTTTGAAAGGCTTACCGCTGTATTCGCCAAGTGCATAAGCGAAAAACCGCAAGGGCCGCGACGCGGAGATGGACGAATCCAGTTGCCGCACGCTGCCCGCGGCGGCATTGCGCGGATTGGCGAACAGGGCTTCATCTTCTTTTTCGCGCGCTTTATTGAGCTTCATGAAATCGTCGCGGTTGAGAAAAATCTCGCCGCGTATTTCCACCACATCGGGGTGGGGTTTATGTAGCGTGTGCGGCGCGTTTTTAATCGTGCGCACATTCGCCGTGATGTTTTCGCCGGTCGTGCCGTCGCCGCGCGTAGCGGCCTGCACCAGCTTGCCGCCCTCGTAACGCAACGAGGCCGAAAGCCCGTCGATTTTCGGCTCGGCCATGAAAGCCAGCGCCTCGTCATCCGGCAGGTTCAGAAAGCGGCGGATGCGGGCGGTAAAATCCTCGATATCCTCATCCGAAAAAGCGTTGTTGAGCGACAGCATCGGCACGGCATGCGCAACCTTACTGAAACCGGCGGCGGGCGCCGCGCCGACGCGTTTTTCGGGGTCGTCCTTCGGCGCCAGATGCGGGAATTGTTCGTGCAAGGCACGGTAACGGTTGCGCAACGCGTCGTAAGCGGCATCCGAAATTTCCGGCGCGTCTTTCTGATGGTACAGCCTGTCGTGATGCGCGATCTGCTTGGCCAGATGCGCCATCTCGGCCGCCGCTTCGATAGGTGTCAGGCCAGCAGGATCTGCTGCCGCGCTGGTTTTCTTGCGGCTCATGCGCGTGCCCGTTTCGCCGGTTTCTTGGCGGGTACTGCATCTTCCAGCAGGCTCAACGCCGCCTGACGCGCGGCATCGGTGACTTGCGTTCCTGCCAGCATGCGGGCGATTTCCTCGCGCCGCGCGGCAATATCCAGCGTCTCGACATCTGTCGTCGCGTGTTTCGCCTTGGTCTGCTTCAGCACGCGTAAATGGTTGTTGCCCCTTGCGGCGACCTGCGGGCTGTGGGTGACGACCAGAATTTGCACATGCTCCGCCAGTTGTGCCAATCGCTCACCCACCGCCGACGCCGTAGCGCCGCCAATGCCGGAATCGACTTCGTCGAATACAAGGACCGGCACCGGATCGGCGGCGGCCAGAACGACTTTCAGCGCCAGCATGAAACGCGCCAGCTCGCCGCCGGATGCGATTTTCTGCAAGGGCCCCGGCGCCGTGCCGGGATTGGTCGCGGCCAAAAACGCGACGCGGTCCATGCCCTCGGCGGACCATTGATCCTCGGGCAGGGATGCGACTTCAATCTTGAACTGCGCGCGTTCCAGTTTCAGTGGCGGCAATTCGCGCATGATGCCTTTTTCAAGCTGCGTGGCGGCCTGTTTACGTTTGGCGCTCAAATCCTCGGCGAGTTTTTTGTAGGCGTGCTTCGCCTCGGCGACCGCCTTGGCCAATGCCGTCAGTGCATCGCCTTTATCGCTTAAAAGTCCCAGTCGCGCCGCCAGATCGCGCCGCAAATCGGCAAGTCCTTCGGTCGGCACGCTATGTTTGCGGGCAACGGCGCGCAGCGCAAACAAGCGTTCCTCGATGCGTTGCAAAGCGTCCGGCTCGGCGTCGATATCCGCCATAAAGCGCTCGAGCTGTTGGCCGGCTTCCGCCGTTTCATTCGCGGCGCGGTCGATGGATTCCAGAAGTTCCTTCAATCCGGCAGCTTTGTCGGCGATCCGCGCTACCGCCTTGCCGGCCTGTGCCAGCGCCGCCGTCGCGCCGCGTTCGCCGTTCAGCGATTGCTCGGCGGATTGCAGCGCGTCGGTGATTTTCTCGCGGTGCTGCAAATTGGTGCGCCGTTCGGCCAGTTTGTCGGCTTCCCCCGCTTCGGGTGACAATTCATCCAGCTCGGCCACGGCGGCGCGGAGGAATTCTTCTTCCGCCTGCGCCCGTTCGCGTTCGATGGATGCGCTGCGCTGTTTTTCCTCGGCAGATTTCCATGCGGCAAAAGACGTCGATGTTTTCTGCCTTAGACCATCCAGCGCGGCAAAAGCGTCCAGCAAACCGCGATGCGTGGCGGGATTCAAAAGCCCGTGCGTTTCGAACTGGCCGTGAATTTCCAGCAATTGCTCGCCAAACTGCTTCAGGAGGCCGATACTGATGGGCTGG
>JAATFY010000109.1 GCA_015654915.1 Rhodospirillales bacterium | reverse complement strand
TATCCCGCCGAAAGCCATCATCAGGATTATGCGCGGCTGCATCCCAATGATCCCTATATCGTTCTCAACGATTTGCCCAAAGTGGCGGCCCTGACAGAGCAATTTCCGCAACTTTCCGTGAAACAGTAATCGGGCGGCATGGCCTCCATCAGCCTCACTATTGATCTGGAAGATCCAACCGAGCGGTATGAACCGGACGGCCGGTATGTCGTGATGACGCGGCGGATTCTGGAATTATGCGAAGCCATGCATCGGCGGGCGACATTTTTCGTTATCGGGCGCGTGGCCGAAGGCGCGCCGCGCCTGCTTCAGGAAATCGCGGCGAAGGGGCACGAAATCGCCTACCACTCGCACGCGCATGTGCCGTTGACGGAAGAAGACCCTGCGCGCTTCCGGCGCGAAAGCAAAATCGACAAGGACAAATTCGAACAGTTGACTGGCAAACCCGTCATCGGCTTCCGCGCCCCGCGCTTTTCCCTGACGCCCGAAAGCCTGTGGGCCGTCGATGCGCTGGGCGAGCTCGGCTTCCGTTATTCTTCCAGCATCATGCCGACGAATATCTCGCTGTTCGGCTTTCCGGACGCCTCGCGGATTCCCTGCCAATGGCCAAATGGATTGATCGAATTGCCTTTGCCGGTTGCGGACCTTGGTCCGCTGCAGGTGCCGTATCTGGGCGGAATTTACCTCTATGCCCTGCCCTTGGCGCTGACGCGGCATTGGGTTAGGCAGGCCGATGCCAAAGAAATTCTCTGGACCTACACGCACCCTTACGATTTCGACCGCACCGAGAAATTCAAATCCATGCCGCATACACCCGAATGGGTCAGCCTGATTTTATGGCTGTCGCGGCGCGTGGCGGAAAAGAAAATAAGAAAGGTTCTGAGTTTGGGCAATGCGCCGCCGCTTGGCGAACGGCTGCACTCTATCTTTCCAGAAATCTCTTAACTTCGGCCCATTTGCCGCCTATAGCCTCCCACCTTTCCCGTCGGGTTGCTCTCACTATGGGAGAAGGGTGATCCGAAATAAAAAGCTCAATATTAGAGTCTAGTAAAAGAAGTGGCTTTGCCTTACCCGCTTTTCCGCCCACCAAAACAATAGCCTCGAGGTTAGAAAATAACTTAACGAGTCGGCGCACTTCTGCAACGCCAGCTTTTAGTTGTTTGGTATTTATCTTGCGAGTTTGATCCCACCAAGGCACCACATTCCAAAGGGCAGTAAGTTTTCTATCCAATTTTGCTTGTTCCATAAAATCAAAAATTGCTTTGGCAGTAAGGTCATCATTGTCACGACTAATAAAACCAGAACCAATTTTCTTTCCCTCAACCGAAGTCATTCGGCCGGGTTTTTCTAGAAGAAACAAAGCTTTTGCATCCGCCCCTCCATCAAGAGGGTCAAATTCTGGAACCTCTACCTTCTTCCCGTCATACCCCTCTTTCCGCAATTTAGCTGTGTATGCCGCCAACTTCTCCATGCGAGGTTCACTTAACATTTTCTTACGCCGCTCTGGCTCAGATGAATTGCTCATAGGAAAAGGACGATCATCTGTAATCATTACGTCTCCCGATACTTGTTCGTAATCGGGTAACGCCGGTCCTTGCCGAGATTGCGGCGGGTGATTTTGACGCCGGGCGGCGCCTGGCGGCGTTTGTATTCGGCGCGATCCAGCATCGACCAGATGCGCTTGACCACCGTCTCGCCATGCTTGCGGTCGATGATTTCCTGAACGCCCATATCCTTTTCAATCAGGCATTCCAGAATATCATCGAGAACCTCGTAAGGCGGCAGGCTGTCCTGATCGGTCTGGTCGGGTTTCAGCTCCGCCGTCGGCGCTTTGGTAAAGATGCGTTCGGGAATAACGATGCCGGAAGGGCCCAGCGCCGAAGGCAACTTATGCGTATTCCTCCAGCGCGCGATTTTATAGACCTGCGTTTTATACAAATCCTTCAGCACGGCAAAGCCGCCGCAGAGGTCGCCGTACAACGTGGTGTAGCCCACCGACATTTCCGACTTATTGCCGGTCGATAAAACCATCGGCTCGAATTTGCTGGACAGACCGATTAGGATAACGCCGCGGCAGCGCGACTGGATCTTTTCCTCAGCCGTATCGGCGACGCGACCGGTAAAAACATTGCCCCTAGTCTGGGAGAATGCCGCCATCGCGGTGGTGATGGGGATATTGTCGAATCGGCATGTCAGCGCGCGCGCCACGGCCTC
>JAATFY010000271.1 GCA_015654915.1 Rhodospirillales bacterium | reverse complement strand
GGGGCCACATACCGGGTGCCCGGCATTTGCCGCGCGGCCAATTGGAGTTGCGTGTGAACACCGACCTTCCGGACCCGACCAGCCACATCCTGGTGCTCTGCGAAATTGGCCAGATTTCCACCTTGGCCGCCGCCACCCTGCGTGAACTGGGATTCCTGCATGCCACGGCTTTTGATGGCGGCATGAAACAATGGCGTGAAGCCGGCTTACCAATTACCGTGGGGCCCGCGCCATGAGCCTGCACCCCACTAAAACTGTGGTGATTGTCGGTGGTGGCTTCAGCGGCGCGATATTCGGCCTGAAATTGCACCGCGCCCGCCCGGATTGGCGCATTATTATCGCCGAGCCGAAGAAGAAGCTTGGGCGGGGGATCGCCTACGGCGCCTGCGGACCCAACCATCTGCTGAATGTGCCGGTCAGCCGCATGGAAATTGGGCTGACGCCAACCTTCGCGGATTGGCTGCAGCAGCGCCGCGGCTCCATCGCCGAGGCGCTGGTTGAAAGCAATCTGGACCTGAACGCCGCCTTTGTGCCGCGCCGGCTATTCGGCGATTATGTGGAAGAGCGGATCGCCGAAATACTGGACACTAAATCCCTGGTGGGCCTCACCACCGTGCGCGGCGAAGTGGTGCGCATGCTGGCCGGCAACCGCGGCGTGCTGCTGACGGATGGCCGCGAAATCAAGGCGGATATCGTGGTGCTCGCCATGGGCAATTTGCCGCCCCGGCCGCCCGGCGGACCGGATGGCTGGCTGTACGACAGCGGATTCTTCATCCCCGATCCCTGGGCGATGGACGCGTTCAGCGACATCGATCCGGCCGAGCCGCTGCTGTTGATCGGCGCGGGCCTCACTATGGTGGATGTGGCGCTGCGGCTGGCGCAGGAAGGCCATCGCGGCCCCATGCTCGCCCTCTCACGCCGCGGCCTGGTGCCGCGCACCCACCGCGGCGGCGGCGCCTGGTCGGAATTCCTGCACGACAAAATCCCTGCCTCGCCGCTGGCGCTGACGCGCATTATCCGGGGCGAGGTGGCGCGCGCCGAAACCCAGGGCGTGGCCTGGCAGCGCGTGTTCGATGCCGCGCGCCCGGCGGTGGCGAGCATTTGGAACGGCTGGTCTGAATTCAGCCGGCGCCAGTTTCTGCGCCATTTGCGGTCG
>JAATFY010000187.1 GCA_015654915.1 Rhodospirillales bacterium | reverse complement strand
GTGCCGCGCATCACGCGTGCGCAGGCGATGGATGTTCTGTCCAGCCAGTCCAACCTTGCGGGCTACAAAGCTATTCTCGATGCCGCCGAGCAATTCGGCCGCGCCTTTCCGATGATGATGACGGCGGCGGGCACCGTTCCTCCGGCCCGCGTGATGGTGATGGGCGCCGGTGTCGCCGGTTTGCAGGCGATTGCGACGGCGCGGCGTCTCGGCGCCCTCGTTTCCGCGACCGACGTGCGCCCGATTGCCAAAGAGCAAGTCGAAAGCCTCGGCGCTACTTTCGTGATGGTCGAAAGCGAAGAGACGAAACAGGCCGAAACCTCCGGCGGCTACGCCAAGGAAATGAGCGAAGATTATAAACGCCGTCAGGCCGAACTGATTGCCGAAACCATTAAAAAACAGGATGTGGTCATCTGCACCGCGTTGATCCCCGGCCGCGCCGCGCCGCGTCTGGTGACGGAGGACATGCTGCGCAGCATGAAGCCCGGCTCGGTTATAGTCGATCTTGCCGTCGAGCAAGGTGGTAATTGCGCCCACAGCGAGGCCGGCAAAGTGGTCGAGATATTCGGTGTCAAGATCGTCGGCCACCGCAACGTGCCAAGCCGAATCGCCGTCGATGCATCCGCCTTATATGCCCGTAATCTGCTTAGTTTTATCACCCTGATTTCGGCCAAAGAAGGCGGTCGAATGACAATTGATTGGGATGATGAAATTGTTCGTGCTATTACACTTACCCGTAATGGCGCCGTTATCCACCCGCAATTCCAGCAGCCTAACGCAGCCTAACCAAGAGGAGTACGTCACATGGATACGTCTAATTCGAGCAAGCAAAATACAGCATGGTGGATTTCAAGCCTCGCAATTTCCGTGGTTTGCTGCGCCGTTCTGTTCGTCATTTTTGCCAGTTACCTCGTTGACGTTAAGGAAAACATGGCAACGACAAAAATGCGCTTTGACACGCTTGATCAGCGCATCAATCTTATGAGCACCGAAATGGAAAATCTGTACCGCCGTACTTCGGTCCAGCAGATTCAGGTCATTCCTTCATCGACTCCCGTTCAATTACCGGTATCGGTTATGCCTGCGGTGACCCCTTCGACCCAGCCGGCTGCGGCTCCGGTGCCTGCTCCCTCGCCTGTCCCTGTTCCTGTTCCTGTTCCTGCGAAGCCGTAAGGAGCACGCACGGCAATGAATGACCTTGCTTCCGGTCTCGGTAATCTCGCGTCTGATCAGCAAAAGTTGGCGGAGTTCGCCAAAGCGCTGGCGGCTCAGGCGCAAGCGCTGACCATGCAGGCAGGAGGAGTGGAAGCCGGTCACGGCTTCTTTATCACCGGCCTGACTGTTTTTGTGTTGGCCTGCTTCGTGGGGTATTATGTCGTCTGGCGTGTCACGCCGGCGCTGCATTCGCCGCTGATGGCCGTTACCAATGCCGTATCCTCGGTCATCATCGTGGGCGCTTTGCTGGCGGCCGGACCGGTTGAAATGACGTCGGCGAAATGGATGGGGCTGGGCGCGGTTGTTCTGGCCTCCATTAACATTTTCGGCGGCTTTATCGTGACCCAGCGCATGCTGCAAATGTACAAGAAGAAAACCGACATCAAGAATCCGAAACCGGAAAGGCATTAGCGAAAGCATGACGAGTCTGGTTGCGCTTGCGTATCTTTTTTCCGGCGTCTGTTTCATCATGGCGCTGCGCGGCCTCGCGTCGCCGGTAACCGCGCGGCAGGGCAATATCTTCGGCATGGCGGGCATGGCGGTTGCCATCGTGACAACCGTTTTGCTGGTCGAGCCGTCCTCCTTGTGGTTTATCGCGGTGGCGATAGCGTTAGGCGGCAGCATCGGCGCGGTCGTCGCCCGCAATATCAAGATGACCGCCTTGCCGCAGCTGGTGGCGGCATTTCACTCGCTGGTCGGCCTTGCCGCCGTTCTGGTCGCGGGTGCGGCCTTTACCAATCCGGGGGCCTACGGCATCGCCAGCGGCGATAAAATCCATCTCTCCAGCCTGATCGAGATGGGGCTTGGCGTCGCCATCGGCGCGATTACCTTCAGCGGCTCCATCGTCGCCTTTTGCAAGCTACAGGGGCTGGTCTCCGGCAAGCCGGTGACGTTCCGTTTTCAGCATCAGTTGAATTTCGCGCTCGGTATTCTGGTTCTCTTGCTGATCGTTTGGCTGATGCTGAGCCAGTCGCCTTATGCCTTCTGGGGCATCGTCGGCGTGACCTTCCTGCTTGGCTTCCTGCTGATTGTCCCTATTGGAGGCGCGGATATGCCGGTCGTGATCTCGAT
>JAATFY010000198.1 GCA_015654915.1 Rhodospirillales bacterium | reverse complement strand
GGCTGCCAAAGGGCATGCCTATAAACCCCTATATAAATGGCCTTGGAAGTCTTGGCGATTTCTAAAGCGCCGTAAGCCTTGAATTGCCGATATTTCCTGATATAGAGGCCCGATGTCTTAAAGGGCCTGTAGCTCAGCTGGGAGAGCGCGTCGTTCGCAATGACGAGGTCGTCGGTTCGATCCCGATCAGGTCCACCACCTTCACCACGCCGGATACATGCCATGAAAACACCGAAACAATCCGGCCTTTACATCTTTCTGGCGCTGATGCTCGTCGTTGCGCCGGCCGCATCAGCGCTCAGTCGGGGCGATCCGGCGCCTGATTTTACCACGCAGGCTTCGCTCGGCGGCAATCCTTTTACCTTTGCTCTCGCCGACGCGCTCAAGCAGGGACCGGTGGTGCTGTATTTCTATCCGGCGGCCTTTACGCATGGCTGCACGATCGAGGCGCATGATTTCGCCGATGCGACGTATGATTTCAAGCTTCAGGGCGCGACCGTCATCGGCGTTTCCCACGATCCCATCGAGACGCTGAACAAATTTTCCGTCAGCGAATGCCGCAGCAAGTTTGCCGTGGCCGCCGACACGGATGGCCATATTATGAAAGCGTATGACGCGGTGCTGGCCGGGCCGCTGGAGGTTGCCGACCGCACATCCTATGTCATTACGCCGGATCACAAGATTCTCTATGCCTATTCGTCGTTGGATCCCGACCGGCATGTTGCCAACACCATGAACGCGCTTCAGGCATGGCGTGCCCAGAATCCTCAATCTCCATAAAGCTAGGGCAACCTCAAGTCGAGAGCCACCGGTGCTCAATGTGCGTCGTGAGGAGACGGATTATTCGGGTTTTTTGCCAAGCCGCCATAGAAATTTAAATTGTTCGCGAAAGGGCTCCGCCATTTCTTTGCCGCGCAGAATAAGTATTTGTTTCTTGCGCCACATAACCTGCGCAACCCGGTCCGCATAGATCAATAAGGCTATTTTGCCGGTCAACTGAGAAGGCAACAAACGATAATTCGTTTTAGGACTTTCAAATACAGTGTTTCCGTCGGGCACAAGATAGAGTTGTTTGACCCTGATTCTTTCCCGCCATTTATAATAACGCTCGGCGGCTTTTTTCACGCTGGGAACAAACCATTGGCTTGCATCCGCTGAACAGGAATAAATTTCCTGTCCCGGTTTCGTAATGGCGGCATATATCTCTTCGTCCAGCTTCTGAACGAAATCGCTGCCCGCAATGCGTTGAACGCCGGTTATTTCATCGCTATGCCTTACCCCGCCTCCGGGCGGAAATTCTATGCCAGCTTCTTTAAGAGTTAAAATGATAGCCTGAAGAGTGACGACACGCGTTTTGCCGAAACCACGCTCGAACTTATTTACGGCTGAAAGCGACAGGCCTGCCGCCGTAGCGAGATCTTGCTGCTGCCAGTTCAAAAGGCCGCGTGCGGCGCGTATTAGGGCTGGTGTCATAAGCGTAAAAATAAGTCTTTTGTATTAATAAAAGGTATAAAATGCTTTTTTTATCGATTTTGCGCCATTACTTTCTCCGCCAGCGTGTTTGTATACCGCTCATAAATTTCACAGATAAATTTAAGGAGAAATTATATGAAAAACAATTTCTTTAAACAAGTTGCGCGGGTTCTCTTGGTGGGTGGGCTGACGAGCGGAGGAGTGGCAGGGGTTGCGGCACTGAGTATTAGATATGAAACGCACCCGATAGAGATTAAGGATGATGTTACGCCGCTTATTGGCATGCATGATGCGATTTGCGCAAAGTGGGACGGAACCAAAGTTTTCCTGTCTAATAAAGACATACGTTATAATATTTTTGACAGGGAAGCTGTCAGAGGAAGCCTGATTTATGGTAAAGACTTGGCGGGAACTATCTGTGTTCTTAAGTAGAAGCCACATTTTGCTCCGACGTCATTTATTTGCCCTTTAAATGACGGCGTCCAACGCGCACCGGCCTCTCCGCGAATGATCCGAGGCTGATCATGCGGTCGTAGATCACCAAAGCACCGGCGATACCGACATTGACGCAGAATTTGGTCGGGATTTTCACGATGTGATCACAGCGTTTCACAAGCCCCGGCGACAGATTGCCTTTTTCCGGCCCCAGCACATAGGCGGCGCGCAACGGGTGGCGGAAGCTCGGCAAATCCACGGCCTCGTCCAGCAGCTCGACGCCGACCAGCGCGCAGTCTTTCGGCAGCGTAAATTCGTCGAGCGTTTTGTGCGCGTAAAAGGGCAGGTGGATGTCAGCGTGCGACGTATCGGACGATTTCACGTCGGCGTAATTGACCGAGGCGTTGATGGTAAAAAAGAAACTGGCGCCGAAGGCGTGCGATGTCCGCACCAGATTGCCGAGATTGAAACCCTTGCTGATTTCCTCGACGCCGACGGCGAAATAGCCGCGCGTCAATCGCGTGATGCTGGGCTGCAAATCGATTTTTCCTGTGCTTCCGCTACTCATGTATTACAACATACACTCCGTTGCGGTTCTCGGAAAAGCCAATTTTCGCCACAGCCTGACGCGATTGGGTATATTTTAGCGCTGCAGCCGTTCGCCGTGCAGGTTGAAGTCCAGCCCTTCGCGCTCGACCTGCTCGGGAACCCGCAGGCCTATGGTATTATCGACGATCAGAAGGATGATGTAAGTCGCCACGGCGCACCAGCCGATGGTGAAGGCCATGCCTTCCAACTGCGTCACGATCTGCCACGGGTGCCCGTCAATAGCGCCCGCCTGGCTGGCGACGCCGCTGATGGAAGCCTTGGCGAACACGCCGGTCAGGATCGCGCCCAGCATGCCGCCGACGCCGTGAACGCCGAAGCAATCGAGGCTGTCGTCGAGCTTGAAGGATTCCTTGATGGTGTTGGCCGACAGGAAGCACACCGCGCCACCGAGAGCGCCGATGATCAACGCGCCCGTCGCATCGACGAAACCGGAAGCTGGCGTTATGGCGACAAGTCCCGCCACGGCGCCGGTGATGGTGCCGAGGACGCTGGGCTTGCCCTTGAATTTCCATTCCACCGCCATCCATGCGAGCGCGGCCATGGCGGCGGCGATCATCGTTACGGTCATGGCCATCGCGGCGCGACCGTTGGCGGCTCCGGCTGACCCTGCATTGAAACCGAACCAGCCCACCCATAAAAGCGATGCGCCGACGACGCTATAGGCCGGATTATGCGGCGCGTAGGTTTCTTCCAGCGTGACGCGCTTGCCGATGAAAATGGCCGCGATCAGACCGGCGACGCCCGCATTGATGTGCACGACCGTGCCGCCCGCAAAATCGAGCACGCCTGCGGCGGCGAGGAAACCCTGCGGGTGCCAGACCCAATGCGCGATGGGCGCATAGACGACCAGCGACCACAGCCCCATGAATACCAGCATCGCCGAAAATTTGATGCGGTCGCAGAAAGCACCCGCGATCAGCGCGGGCGTGATAATTGCGAAGGTCATCTGGAACATCATGTAAAGCGATTCCGGAATCGTCATTTGCACGGCGTCCGGCGTTCCGGCGCCGAGCACGAACGGCGCATTCATATCCATGCCCATAAGCAGAACACGGCTGAGATTGCCGATATAGGCGTTGCCGTTCGCGAAGGCGAGGCTGTATCCCGCGATCACCCACAGCACGGCGACAAGGCACGCGGTGGTAAAACTCTGCATGACGGTCGCCAGCACATTATGCTTGCGCACCATGCCGCCGTAAAACACCGCAAGGCCGGGAATGGTCATGAGGAGAACGAGGGCGGTCGCGGTCAGCATCCACGCCGTATCGCCGGAATTAATCGTCGGAGCGTCGGCAGCCCATGAGGCGGAAGGGATGCAGGTCAGGAATGTCAGGACAAAAACGAACAGGCGGGAAAGATTTTGACGGGTCCAAAGAGCGGCGGTCGAAAGCATTTTTTCTATCCCTTGGCTTATATGGAGAGCTTGATTCCGCGAATCTAAGCTGATTTTCAAGATTGCTGCATAGCAATATAATTTCGTCAAGTGCTATTCGGATATTACATTAGCTGCCGTTTCCGGCAAGCATGACAAAACCGGCCCTTCGTGTCAGAAAGGCGCCTCTCTCCGGACACGCGTGGATCATGGACGACAGCAACCGGTTTAATCCGAGCCGCTACAGGCACTGGATCGAAGATCATGTCCGCTTCAGCGACCTCGATCCGCTCGGCCACGTGAATAACAATTCCATCGGCCAGTATTTCGAAAACGCCCGTGCCGCCCTGTTCATGGAAGTGACGCCGCACTGGCCGCATCGCGACCAGCTTTTTATCCTGGCGCGCATCGCCGTCGATTTCCGGCGCGAGCTGCACTATCCGGCGCAACTGAAAATCGGCACCGGCGTAGCATCCATAGGCCGCACCTCCATGACCCTGATCAACGCGCTGTTTCGCGGCGACGACGGCATCGCCTATTGCGAAAGCGTTTCCGTGCTCATCAGCCAGACCACGCGCAAGCCGGTCGAAGTGCCGCAGGATTTGCGCAAGGTTTTGTTGGGGTATGGCTCCAACCCATGATATAATGAGTTGGCAACGGAGAGGGCCATGGACGAATCCAAACTCGCAGATAACACAATCGTTACGCTCGGGCTTTTAAAGCAGCTTCGTGCGCCCCAAGAAGCCACGCGCGAGTATTGCTACAGCAAGATTCATCGCTGTGTCGTCACCGAAGCTAATCTCGATTATGTCGGCTCGGTCACGGTGGATGCTGCGCTGCTCCGCGCCAGCGGCATTTTGCCGCATACGAAGGTCGAAGTTGTCAACATCTCGCGCAAAGACGCGGCGCGAATTATGACTTATGTCATCGAAGGTCCGGAACATTCGGGCGTCATTTGCCTGAACGGCGCCGCGGCGCATCATTTCAGCCACGGCGATCTGGCGATCCTTATGGCCTATGAAGACGTGCCCGTCAGTCAAATTCCGCATCGCCAGCATCGCGTGGTGCAGGTAAACGGCGAGGCGGGAATTGTCGAGGGGCAGACCAACCGGATCACGGATGTGCAGACTCACACCACGCCGTCGCTTGATGAATTGGGCAAGCCTGAGAACAATCGCTATGCCGAAACATATTCGGCCCATGCTTCGCCAGCCGACGTTCTCAAATTTAAACGCTAATTGTTATTAGCGGTCTTTGCGTTGGCTGGCGATCGGCTGCGTAAACTGCGGCTCCACGTCCCACGGGAAGTAAATCCATGTGTCCTGGCTGACTTCGGTGATGAACGTATCGATCAGGGGCCGTCCCATCGGCTTGGCATAAACGGCGGCGAAATGCGCTTTCGGCATCAGGCGGCGCAGGACATCGACCGTGCGGCCGGTATCGACCAGATCATCAATTACCAGCCAGCCGCTGCCATCACCGACATTGGCGGCATGCTTGACGATTTTCGTTTCGGCCGCCTGCTGCGGCTTGCTGTCGTCGGCGTGATAGCCGATGACGGAAACAGTCTCGATGATGCGAATATCAAGTTCGCGGGCGACGATAGCCGCCGGCACCATGCCGCCGCGCGTGATAGCGACAAGTCCCTTCCACGGGCCGAGATCGACCAGCCGCCATGCAAGCGCCTTGGCGTTGCGATGCAATTCTTCCCAACTGACGGGAAAATGTTTCGGACTAGTGGCGGTCATGACAACGCCTCGGGGTAAAGACGGGAGCAGGATGGCAGACTATTGCCGCAAAATCAAAAAGCCGGATCTTGCGATCCGGCTTTCGTTATTCGTAACGGCTGATTTTAAGGTTCTTCGGCCGGAGCAGCGGGAGCCGGTTTTGCCGGTGCCGCAGCGGGAGCCGGAGAGGCTGCGGGTGCCGCGGCGCCGGGTTGCGGCGATCCTATCGTGATGCCCAACTGCTTCATCCGGTCGACGATGATCTTCGCGTTCTTGTCGCCCTTGGTCGCCAGCTTCTTGGTGCCGATCGCCAGCGCATCAAGCTGCGCCTGGACTTTCTGCGCTTCCTCGAGAGTTTTCGTCTGGCTTGCCTTGGCTTCGTGGAGGGAATCGCGTTCGCGCATGATCTGCATGCTCTGGAACGCCAGAAGGATGAACAGAATGAACGCAATAAGGCTGACGGGAAAGAGAACGTTCGCGATCGTGATTTTTCCGTCTTTGGATGGGGTAAGGGCCATGATGGGGTTGCTCCTCGGGTTTATTCGGGTTCGTTGGCGGTGTTCTTCGGCTTGACCGTGATACCCTGCGCGGCCAGCAGGTCGCGGATGTCCTTGTCGTTATCCTTGACCGAGGCGTCGGCAAGAGCCTGCACGAGGCCCTGATTGATCTGGCTGAGATTGACGCCGTTGTTGATTGTAACCTGGCGCTGGTTGACTTCTGTTTGCAACTGGCGGTTACCGTTGACCAAAGCAATATCCATGACCAGCAGCAAAAGCGCCAGGGCGCTTAGCGCCACCGATGCCCAATAAGCGACTTTATCGTCCATGATCAGGAACTCCCGAGGCTCGTTTGAAGGTTGACAGAGGCCCCGAACGGGGCCAACCGGAAGAAGTTGCGTATCATGGAACACCTTGATTCGCAATGCATTATAACTTATTTTGGAGTTTCACCCCGCGCCGTGTTCCCGGCATCAACCCTTTGGTTTTTGTAAAATTATGGCCGTTCGCATACGCACAACCGCCGTTTTCGTTTCGGTCCTGATTCTTGTTTTAACCCCGCTGGCGGCGATGGCGGGCAACGGCTGGAGCGCAAACCGCGCGCGCGATGCCGTCAGCGGGTTGTGGTACACGGAAGGCCGCGACGGCGGCGTCGAGCTGTATCACTGCGGCGATAAAATCTGCGGCCGCTTTTACTGGTTCAATCCAAAAGGGGAAGAAGCGGAAGCGCGCGATGCCTCCAACCCCGATCCCGAAAAGCGCGACCGCAACCTGTGCCGGTTGCAGTTCATGGGCGATTTCACGCCGGATGGCCACGGGCATTATACCGACGGATGGATATACAGCCCGCGCCACGGTCAGACCTTCAGCGCCGAACTGACCCTTATCGATCACGATACGCTCGACCTGCACGGCTATATCCTTTCGCCGATATTGGGCGACAGCCAGACATGGAAGCGGGCCAAGGCGATGCCCGCCTGCGCGCGCGGCTGATGGATCACGCGCTGCTTCTGACGGGTTTCGTCGTTGCAGCGGCTCTGGCCTTCGATTTCGTCAACGGGTTTCACGACGCCGCCAATTCGATCGCCACGATCGTCGCCACCCGCGTCCTGAAACCGTTTCATGCGGTGCTGTGGGCCTCCTTCTTCAATTTCGCCGCCTTGTTTGTTTTCGGCACCGGCGTCGCCACCACCGTCGGCAGCGGCATGGTGGCGCTCGATACGGTCACGCCGGTCGTTATCCTCGCAGGGTTGATCGGCGCGGTCGCATGGGGACTTATTACATGGTGGTTCGCCATGCCGACCAGTTCGTCCCACGCGCTGCTCGGCGGCTATGCGGGTGCCGCGATGTTCAACAGCGCGTTGAGGCACGGTTGGGGCGCAATGTATGACCCGATCATCGTTTCCGGCTGGAGCCGCACCCTGGCGTTCATCGTTATAGCGCCCGTCATCGGCATGGCGCTTGGGCATGTGCTGATGCGCGTGAGCCTTTTCATGCAGGGCCGTTCTCCGGCGAAGAAAGCCGATAAAATTTTCGGGCGCATGCAGTTATTTTCTTCGGCCTTTCTCAGCCTCATGCATGGCAGCAACGACGCGCAGAAAACCGCCGGCGTCATCGCCGGCGTTCTGGTGGCGGCCGGATATTTCCGGCACTTCACGATCCCTATCTGGGTGTTATGGATTTCCTACGGCACCATGGGCCTCGGCACGCTGGCGGGCGGATGGCGCATCGTCAAAACCATGGGCCGCGACCTGACGCGCCTGCGCCCTATCGGCGGTTTCTGCGCCGAAACATCCGCCGCCCTCGCGATCCTTTCCGCCACGCTTTTGCATTTACCGGTCTCCACCACGCACGCGACGACGGGCGCCATTCTCGGCACCGGCTCGGCCCGCAGCCTGAAAGCGGTGCGGTGGAGCCTCGCCGGAAACATTCTGTGGGCGTGGATATTCACCATTCCGGCGGCGGCACTTCTCGGCGGCATCGCCATGGAAATAGCGATTTTATGCGGAGGATAGGGCAGGGAATCCGTTTTGACGGATTTGAAACTATGTTATGTGTAAATCCATATGAGCGCGGGTGTGGCACAATGCCCGCGAGCGCAGGCGAGCAACGTGAAGGGTTGCCGCAAGACGACAGGTTTAAGTACGGAGCGCGGGTGTAGCTCAATGGTAGAGCTCCAGCCTTCCAAGCTGGCTATGCGGGTTCGATTCCCGTCACCCGCTCCAGATTTATAAAGTTATTACGAGGAAAAATGACGATTACTACAGACGGAGAGTTGTTGAAAAGACTGGGCATGAAAGAAGTGCTTGCGGCATCCCTCATTTCAAAATCGCGGCAGACTCTAAATATCGCGCTAACGAGATCGGACCGTTATTTCAATTCGCTTGATTTATTTCGTATCAGAAACTTTTATGGAGGCGATACAGGGCGGCTTCTTATGATAGATGAACATATCAGGAATAGCCGCGGTCAGGCTACGCTGGACGAAGTGCGGCTATTCTGCAGTGTTGCGAATGCGCCGGCTCTTGATCTTGAAGCCGCGAAAGAAGTATGGGCCACTATGCCGGATGTTCGTTTTTTCAAGGTTCATCATATCGAACATGTCAATAAATTTGCAAAGCTGGCGGATCGCAACCCTGCAGCATTGACTATCTTTGTCGAGCACGAGGAGGACGTTAATACCACAAGAAGTATCCTTAAATGCGCGCCAGAAAATCAACCAAAGATTTTGGTTTATCCTGCGGTTGGTGGTTTTCCCTACACGATCCTGCTTGAACCTCGTGCGGCCAATGTGACTGGCTGGGTGCTGGGAAACAGGGTCGGCTACCAGAAAGTGGATAATATTCGCGCCGATGCAATGGCTACACTTGTCGCAAGAAAAATGGGACTGCAGACAGCCGTGAGCATACGGGACGAAGCCTTTGTCGCCAGACTATAACCAATAACGCCAGCTTTATCCCTTCATTATAACCTCTGCCCTGTTCTCCATCGTTTCCTTAGGCCGCGCGCGGGCACACTCGTTGTCCCGAACCCAACCAGAAAATGGAGATTATTATGAGCGCCAAGGGACAACTGAAGGAAGCCGCCGGTTACGTGAAGGAAGAAGCTGGGGAAGCCTTGCATAAGAAGAAGATGGCCGAAGCGGGCCGCGGTCTGCGCAACGAAGGCCGCATCGAAGACGGTAAAATGCCGAAAACCACGGAGCCGGGTAAAGGCAAGAAACACTAAGCGGTTTTGTCATCGCGATGCTTACCCAGTTGCAAATCCCGATCCCGCTTTCCACACCGAAGGGAAAAGCGTGGGCTGTCGCCATTATCGATTACGGTCCGCAGTGGGATTTGCTCTGGGTAACATTCGTTCACGATACCGGCGAGTGTTGGACATTCGACAACAAGGAAATCCGGCAGGAAAGGAATTATACATTCGGGTTGGGGAATCCCTCGCCCCTTCCGAACCCGTCGCCAATTCTTCATGCGCATAACGGCAAAAGCTCAACAAGCCGTAACGGAAGCGCCCATCCTCAGAACGCAACACTATAGATAACGCACGGTTGACCGCAGGACAAAAGTCCTGCAGGGTTTTTCAAGGACAAATTATATATCCCGATTATCAGCGGATACGGTCTTGGTGGCCTCTGCATCAACCTATGAGTGCCATGCTGCCGCAATCGCCGTTTGCAGGGTTGAATCGGTCGGCATGCTTGCGGCTGTCGCGGGGTTAAAGCCGGGGTTATTCGCCGCGTAAGAGGCCATGGCCGAGGCAAGCTGGGCGATCTGGCTGTCCAGCTTCAGGCCGTCGGCCGTGTCGAAGCTTTGCACCTGGGCGCGGGCATTGCCGCCATACCAGTTGGAGAGCGTGATTTCGCTGTTCGTTCCTACAAGATCGACCTGCAGGTCGAGGCCGCTTTGCTGGAACCACAGGCTTTCGTCGCTGATGCCGGAGCCGAAAGCGACAGTACCGCTGGCCGCTGCGTTGCCGTCCCATGCGAAGTTATTGACGGTATCGTGCCCGAAGCCGGTATTGAATACATAAGTGTCGTTTCCGCCGGCGCCGACCAGCCAGTTATTGCCGCCGCCGCCATCGAGAACATTATTATCGGAATTGCCGGTGATGGCGTCATTGCCCGCACCGCCGATGGCGCCGTCGATGCCGTTCAGGGAAGCTAGGTAGTTGTAATTGCTGTCGGCAACCCAGCCGGTATCTCCACCCGCACCATGGCCCTGATTAAGAACGATCTGCAGATCGCCGGTAGCGCTCGAATAATCGACGGTGTCGAGGCCGCTTGCTCCTGCATTCGTGCCTCCCCAGACCGTAACCGTACCTCCGGTCGCAAGGCCGGGCGCAATGAAAGTGTCGTTGCCGCCGTCGCCCACAAGAACATTTATTCCGCTGCCGCCGGTGAGCGTATCGTTCCCCGCCGTGCCGACTTGCGCGTTGCCGCCAAGGGCAGCCAGAGGATCGGCGATGCCGTTCTGCGACGTCAGAAACACGCCGTCGTCGCTGTCGACCTCGACCGAATTGTTGCTGCCCACGACGCCGAAACTGTCGTTCATCCCCGGAATGATCGTGTCATTCGAGCCGATAATGTCGACGTGAGCGTTGTCGTCGAGGACGACGGTACCATTGGAATGATAAATGTATGTGGCGCTGAGACCCCAGTCTGTCGTGATAGCGGCCTGCAGGGTCGAATTGGAAGGCATATGCGAAGCCGTCGCCGGGTTGAAGCCCGGATTGGCCGCCGCATAAGCCGCCATCGCCGCAACAAGCGACGCCACACTGCCGTTGAGAAGCTGGCCGTCGGCCGTGCTGAAGCTTTGCACCTGCGCGCCGGCGTTGCCGTACCAGTTGGAGATTGTAATGGTGTCGCCGGTTCCCAAAAGCTGCACCAACAGGTCATTGCCGCTGCGCCGGAACCAGAGCTGCTCGGCGGAGAGGTTCGAGAAATCTATGGCACCGGAGGCTGTCGGCACGAAGCCGCTATAGTTGAAAACCGTATCTTGCCCGAAACCAGAGCCAAATCTGTATATGTTGGTTCCGGCGCCGGCGTAGAAGTTATCATTTCCCGTTCCCGCAATCATAGTCGTATTGCCGCTTCCGGCGGTCAGAATGTCTCCGTTGCCATTACCCGCCTCCAGAACGTCCGTGCCGGAGCCGCCCGATAATGTCTGGTTATTCTGATCGCCGCTGATCAAGGTGACGTCCGCGCCCGTATTGACGGCGCTCAAAATAAAATTACCGGTGATATTCGGCGACCGGAGAGAATAAGTGCCTGCCGATGCGGCATAGACTTGGGTTGGACCTTGGGCATTTATATACGTGAAACCGGCCAATTGCTCTGCCGTCAATTGCAGGTAACCATTGGCAATCAAGGTTTGGATATGCGAAATTGTCGCCTGCGACATATCCCCCGAATAATTCAGGGTATTGTTTCCCGCGCCGCCGTCGATAATCGTTCCGGCCGGCAGGGTTCCGTTGTCGTAGATGGTGTCGTCGCCGGTGCCCCCGTAAATCCGGTCCACGCCATAGGGGCCGGCATAGATGGTGTTGGTGCCCGCGTTGCCGTAAACAGTGACGGTAGTAACGCCGCTCACGGATGTATTGGGATTGAAGTAGGCGTTTATGGTGGCGCCGCCCAATCCGCCGACGACAGTTTCTCCATCCACGGCTGAAAGAACGTAGGGATTGTCAGTCGGATCTGAGACCCCCGGCATCAGGTTATAGGTATAATAAGGCGCAACGATTGTATCGACTTCGCTGACGAGGCCTGGCTTATTGGAGGCAAGCGCCGACAACAACCCGGCATAATTCACTTGCGCGTCGAGCAGGCCGCTGGCGAAAACTGTGCGGTAGAATTCCGTGATCGTGTCGTTGGAGGCCGAGGCGAAGAGGCTTGCCAGCGCGTTGCTGAAATCGAAATGCGTGCCGTTGCTGTCGGTCACGGTCGTGATCGCGTCATAATAGGGTTTGAGGAACGTCTGCGCCGCCAGTTCGCTGTATTCCCTTTCGAACAGGAAGAAATAGTCGTTTGTCAGTTTTGGTGCCGCCACAACCGGATCGGGATCACTGGGAACCGGCCATCCCGCATCGACAAACCCCCGCCCCATGAAAGCTTCGAGGACGGCGAGGTGCTGCGCGTTGAAATTGCCGTCATTGCCGTTGCGGCTGTTGGGATCGACGTTCTGCGCCCCGGCCCAGTCGATAAGGATATTTTCCAGCGTGGCGTCGCGGGCGGCGGCTGTCGTTTCCGTGGTGAAGTCCGTCACCAGCGTCTGCAACATGCCGGAGGTATCGCGCGCCATGGCCTGATGCAGGGAGTACAATGTTCCCGCGCCCGGTAAATCGGGCAGCGCGTCGATGGCGGGCGTGGTCGCGACCGCGTTTGGCGGAATGGTCTGCGCCGTGTCGTTGGTGAAGTTGACGTCCGTCATCGCCCGCGTCGCGCCGCCGGTCGGGGTAGAACTGCCGACGAATTCCTGCCGGTGGCCCGCGGGGTCGGCGGGGACGGTGGCGCCTTCGGCGGCATAGGAAAGATTCAGCGACGCGATGCCGAGGCTC
>JAATFY010000201.1 GCA_015654915.1 Rhodospirillales bacterium | reverse complement strand
GCGGCATCCATCGCGGCACGTTGGCGCGGCGTTTGTTTTTTCAGACCGTAACTGTCGTTCAATCCTTCGAAAGGAACATATGCGCCTGTGCGTTCGGTTCGAACAATCGACTCAAGAACATTTGCTTTTTTAGCCGTGGCTTCAAGCCGGGATAATTCACCCCACCGGTCTACAGTGAAGGGAAGCACGTCGACGCCCATCTCTTCAAGGGTCAATTGGGCCGTTTTAATTCTTGTTCGGGCCTGATGCAAAGTTTCCACCATTGGCTTCTCCTTTATCTAAATTCGATAACGCAATACATGCGTCAAGAATTGAAGACATTTTCGTTTTTGTCAAATCGCGCGTCAGTCATCCTTTAAAAACACGGCAAAAGTAGTTTGTCGGGTTTTTCAGTGATTGGGCACTTGGCCTCTTTGATCCGAATGTTCCCCGCCGTGCGATTGCTCGTTATGGGGTTCGGTACGCGGCGTCGAAGCTGCGGGCGCTGCGGTCGGTTGACGCCGCACCCAGCCTTCGTGGCTCGGCGTAAGCGGCGCCGTTTGCACCGGATGCTGGACGCTGATCTCACGCGGCGCGGGGCGCGCTGTTGTCTGGCGAATATTTGCGACGGGTCGCGTCTGTATTGATGCGGGACTTGCGACCATGTTGCGTTGAACCACGGCTGGCGATGGGACGGATGTTGCGCGATTCCACGATGCGCCAGCCGTCGTATCGCGATGCCGGATCGGCGGGCCCGGCGCGTGGTCGGGTGCGTTCGAGCGTGTCTCTGCCGCCGGTTTTTCCGTAACGGAATTTACAACCGTGGGCGCGTGTGGCGCGACCGGCGGCGCGGGCGCTCTTGTGCCAGATATGAAATGACGGTCATGCGCAACCGGCGGGGCAGATGTCGCCGCAACCGGCGCTGCCGCAAGCCTGTCTGCCGACACATGCAAGGCCGCCTTATCGACGGGGCGCGACGCCGAAAAATCCTTGGCCGAAACCACGGTGGCAAAACGCCGGTTGGCGAACGAAGCGTTGGCCGTTTGTACGGTTGTGACATGAGTAATATCCGTCACATTCCGCACGTTGGTGATGTTGACGTGGCGGACATAGTCGCGGCTGACATGATAACCCGGGTGGTAGACTTCGCCGGGTCCGAGCGGGAACCAGCCGACCGGCTGTTCGCCGATGCCGAGAGAGACGCTCCAGCCGTTGCCGCCGACGAAAGCGACCAGCGCGGGCGCATAAACGGGACGCGTCGCAATCACGCCCGGCGTCCAGCCCCAATGGTTATGGAAATAAGCCCAGCGCCCGTAATGGAAAGGCGCGAATCCCCACGGCGCCTCATCGATCCAAGTCCAGCCCCACGGCGATACCCATACCCAATGGCCGTAATGGTAAGGCACCCAGCCGACAGGAACGGCGGAGGGAACCCAGACCGCGCCGTAACCGGGCTCGGTGCTCCATATACCGTAATTGTCCAAATCCTCGTAGCCGGTCATCTCGGGAGAAACATAATGCGCGGTTTGACGGGGTTCTTCGTAATTGTCGCGCGTGAGGCTCCAGTTGTCGAACACTGTCGGTACGGTCGCCTGCATCGACACCGACGAAGGTTTATCCGGCGGGATCGAAGCCGTTTCGCCCGCGGCGACCGTGAGCGTGTCGCCGGGATCGCCCGCCTGCGTCACCTGCGCGGCGCCCCGCAGGACGGCGACTTCGTCGGGCACATTTTCTCCGGTCGTGATGCGGTAGGTGCCGGACTGCAAAACATTGATAACGCCGTGCGGGGTGGTGATCTGGTACGCCTCGCCGGCCGCCATCGCGCCGACATGCAGATTGACGGTGCCCTGCGACACTTCGGCGCGCAGGCCGTGATCGTCAAGTTCGTCGATATTGGTTTCCGTGCCGCCGTCGAGGCGCAAGGCGGTGGAGCCGGCCTGAATTTCGGCGCGGGCGCCGGGTTCCGTCCAGAACGAATTGCCGCCGACCACCGGATAATTGAGCGTGGCATACGACCATTGGTCCTGATCGGGCGTGTGGAACGATACGGTGCCGTCGATCAGGCTGATGCGGCCGACGCGGGCCTGCGGGTCGCCGGCTGGCGTGGATATGGAATTACCGGTCGCGGGATAAATAGGTGGTGGGTCAGCAAGGGCGCCCGTCGAGAATTCCGCGACGAAGCTTGCGAGAAGAAAACCCAGAATAATTCCGGTGCCCTGTATTTTTGATTGCGTTGCCATCATTGCCCCCACAAAAACCCGCCCCCACTCCGCCAGACCATTGTGACGTCATTAAGGCCGGAGGGGAATGGCCGCAAGAACGCCGCAAATGAATGAATAGCCGATGGTTTCGATGAGTCCGGCGGTCTTTAAACCGTGACGGGATCCGGCATGAACGGATCGAAGTAATTATGGTTTTCGATCACGCGCAGGGCGGGGCGCGATTTCTTCGCCGGTTTCGCCAGCGCTTTCTTCTTCGATTTGGTTTTGCTTTCGTCGTCCTGTTCCTGCGCGCGCAGGTAGCGGTAGATTTCGGGTGATTGCAGCAGCATCGCGATTTCTTCGGCGGTGCGCGTCAGGTCTTCGGGATTGCTGAGCTGCACGCCTTCGATGCCGTTTTCGTTCAGCCATGTGCAGTAATAAATAAGACCTATCAGGCATGACAGGTCGCGGAACAGGTTGGCGATGCGCGCGGCGAATTTGATGAACTCGGGTTCGTTCCAGCCGTGCAGGATGCCGCAGCGCGTCAGGGCGTGCATGAAGTCGTTGCCGAATTCGTCCGAATCCGGCGCGCGCGATAGTGCCGAGGTCAGCCAGCGTTTCATCGAATTGCGGTCGTCCGACATGATCTCGGAGCGCGGGTCGAGCTGCATCGGCAGCCAAGCGATTTCGGCGAGGCGGCGGTTGATGACGCGCATGCCCGTCCGCTCGGCGCGGACATACGAAAAAGCGTATTCCTCACGGCTGAAGCCGTCATTGAGCAGGTAAAGTTTCAGGATTTTCTGTTTTTCGAGCGAGAGTTTTTCTTTGGCACGTTCGAGATGCACACGGAGTTCGTCTATGCTGGTCGTATTGATCATGTCCTCCGGCCCTTTCGGCCACTTATGCTCTCGAACCCTCCGGCTTTCGTCGCGTTTCACGGCTTCACGTGAAACATCTCTTTACAATTCCATGGTAATTTAAAAACCTATCCATATCGTTAAATAATCGAAACAATCTCGAAGCAACGCAAAAACCTTTGATTTTGCTTGTCTATTTCACTAGCTTGCGGGCAATGATGATGCCGGACATGAAAAAATTCGATGTGATTGTGGTAGGCGGCGGCCATGCCGGTTGCGAGGCTGCGGCGGCTTCCGCGCGTCTTGGCGCCAAAACCCTACTTGCCACGCATAAAATTGAAACCATCGGCGAAATGTCCTGCAATCCTGCCATTGGCGGGCTC
>JAATFY010000115.1 GCA_015654915.1 Rhodospirillales bacterium | reverse complement strand
GTCGAGGACGGCACCGTGGTTCTTGTCGGCGTGACTACAGAGTATCGATCCTTCGAGCTGAACTGCGCTTTGCTGTCACGCTGTCAGGTGCTGGTGCGAAACCGCCTTGACGATGCCGCGCTGGAACTCATGCTGCAACGCGCCGAGCAAACAGTGAAGAAAACATTGCCGCTGACGGACGATGCGCGCACGGCGCTCAAGGCCATGGCCGACGGCGACGGGCGTTATGAGCTGACGATGGCGGAAGAACTGTTTACCTTGCCGCCGGACCGCAAGCTCGATCCGCAAGCGCTGGCCGATTTCGTGCAGCGCCGCCGCCCCCTATACGACAAGGCGCAGGAGAGTCACTACAATCTCATCAGCGCCCTGCACAAATCGCTGCGCGGTTCCGACTGCGACGCGGCTTTGTACTGGTTTGCGCGGATGCTCGCGGGCGGCGAAGACCCGCGTTATATCGCCCGCCGCCTGACGCGCTTTGCCAGCGAGGATATCGGGCTTGCCGATCCGCAAGCCTTGCCGATCGCGCTGGCTGCGTGGGAGGCTTACGAGCGCATGGGCAGCCCCGAAGGCGAGTTGGCGATTGCCGAGCTTGTGATCTACCTTGCCACCGCGCCGAAGTCGAATGCGTCTTACGTGGCGTTCGGTGCCGCGCGGCGTTCAGCCAACGAACATGGCTCGCTGATGCCGCCGAAACACATCCTGAACGCGCCGACCAAGCTGATGAAGGATATTGGCTATGGTGAAGGTTATGAATACGACCACGACAGCGCCGAGGCTTTTTCCGGTCAGAATTATTTTCCCGACGGCATGGCGCGACAGGAATTTTACCACCCTGCCGAACGTGGTTTCGAGCGTGAGGTCAAGAAACGGCTGGATTACTGGAGCGAGTTAAGGCAAAAACGCAAGTAACCTTATGAGGACTACCAATGCCGGTTACTTTCGCTCCCGATGTTTTGCGCCAGAGGCTTCTGATCGAAGGACATTACCGGATCGGTAAAGTCGACGAAGCAAAAATCCGCGAATTTTTTACTCATATCACCACGAAGCTCGGGCTGCGGGTCTATGGCGACCCGATTATTTTCTCGCCGGGCGGGCAGGGTAAGGAAGACAATCAGGGGTATGACGCCTTTATCCCTCTCATCGATTCCGGCATTTGCCTCTATGTATGGACCGGGAAGAAGTTCGTCTCCTCGATCATCTATACCTGCAAGAATTTCGATGAAAAAGCCGCCATTCAGGCGTTTAGGGATTTTTTCGATCTCGCGGATTTCGATACGAAAAGTTTTTGAATCACCAATCGCAGAAACCGTTTCTAAGTTTCAGGACGCCGTACAATGCCCCAATCTGCGAGTGGAGATGTTTAACCGCGTTTTGGGGTCAGGATTAGGCACGGTTTCATGATGTAGAGCGTAACCAAGTCCAGAGAACACGCCTACGCGTTTAAAACCTTCATCTTCGCCGCATGTCTTGTCGAGCTTCGTTCGAATTGCGTTTATCATTACTTTGACGATCGGATAATTTGCGGTTGCGGCTTTAAGGATATCCTGTGCGGACCTAACCTCGGAGTATTGGGCGAGATAGATTTCTTCTTGCGATATTATCGTATCGTGGCAGCGGAGCATTTGAACAAAATAGTCTGTCTCTGTTCTGCTTAGCCCCAAAGATACGCCGCCGACTTCAATCTTGTGCCCCGGCGCATCATATCTGTATGGACCAACCTTGAAGCCGCTATCGTTTTCTGTTGGCGACCCTATTTTGTGGTTGCGGCGTCCCAGCGTGTGCGCATATATCAAAGGATCATCGTTATCAGCCGTTTCACGCATAAACAAAATCTTTTTTGTGTCCGCAAATTTGTGGATTTCCGGTATCCTCTTTCGCGTGGTCACAATAACCGGAATGTTTTCTGCGGTCAGGCGCGCCAGCAAAGGGGTGCCAAAATTTTCCGTTGCGCTTGACAGAATTCTTAAATCAGGAGAGGTAGCGTCAGACGCCATAGGCAGATAAACAGATGTGTTAACCCCGTGGCCGGCCCGCTTAAAAAGGGTAGCGAGTTTTTGACGACGCTCATCGTGAGGATTAACGATGTGAATATTCATTTTCAGCTTTATTTTTTGAATAAAATTACTCGGTAATGACAAATCATTTTAGAAGATCAGCTTTATTCAAGTCAAGGTTAGGGATCTATAAGAAAAGGGCCGGAAACCACAGCCCTGGATGTTTCGGTTATCGACTTGCGTTCGCTGTTTTGCATGTTTATGGTTAAGAACCTACTGTATCAGGGGAGTTAGTATGTCGGCCGATAAGTCATTTTTTGCGCACCGTCTGGATAAGGTGAAGCCGTCGCCCACTTTGGCGATTACGAAGCTGGCGCTTAAACTTAAAGCGGCAGGCAAGGATATTATCGGCCTTGCGGCCGGTGAGCCCGATTTCGACACGCCCGACCATATAAAGGAAGCGGCGATTGCCGCCATCCGTCATGGGGAAACAAAGTACACGGCGGTCGACGGAACGCCCGCGCTCAAGCAGGCGATTATCGGCAAGTTCCAGCGCGAAAATGGCCTGACTTACCAAAGTAATCAGGTCATCGTCGGCACCGGCGGCAAGCAGGTGATCTATAACGCTTTGATGGCGACTCTTAACCGCGGCGACGAGGTTATTATTCCCGCGCCTTACTGGGTTTCGTATCCCGATATGGTTTGTCTGGCGGCGGGTACGCCTATTTTCGTAACGACAACCGTCGAAGACGGCTTCAAGATGCGCCCCGAGGCTTTGGAAAAAGCCATCACGCCCCAAACCAAATGGCTGATCCTGAACTCGCCCAGCAATCCGACAGGTGCGACTTATACCCGGCAGGAATTACGCGCGCTGGCCGATGTGCTGCTGCGGCATCCGCATGTATGGATTCTGGCCGACGATATTTATGAGCATCTCGTCTATGACGGTTTCGAATTCACCACCATCGCGCAGATCGAGCCGAAACTTTACGAGCGCACACTGACGTTGAACGGCGTATCAAAAGCCTACACCATGACCGGCTGGCGTATAGGATTTGCCGGCGGGCCTGAGCCGTTGATCAAGCGCATGGCCGCCATTCAGGGCCATTCGACCAGCAATCCGTCTTCCATCAGTCAGGCGGCGGCGGTCGCGGCGCTGAACGGTCCGCAGGATTTTATGATCAAGCAGCGCGAAGCGTTCAAGCAGCGCCGCGACATGGTTGTCGAGATGCTTAATCAGGTGCCGGGCATCAAATGCCCTGTGCCCGAAGGTGCGTTCTATGTCTATCCGAGTTGCGCGGGAACGCTCGCGCACAAAACGCCGGACGGCACAGTCATCAACTCGGACGAGGATCTAGGCAAATATCTGCTCGAAAGCGAAGGGGTTGCCATCGTGCCGGGCGCCGGTTTCGGCCTCAGCCCCTATTTCCGCATTTCCTACGCCACCTCGACCGAGGCGCTGAAAGAAGCCTGCATCCGCATCAAACGCGCCTGCGAAAAGCTGACGAACGGCAATAAAAAAGCGGCTTAAAATAGTTGAAAGTATTGATTGTATAGGCATAGAGGGCGGTTTTTGATACGCTGCTTAACAATCGCGTTTATATTTTGAATGGAAGTGAACTTTTATGCGCTGTCTGGCTGATTTAATCCGCGCTGCCAAAAGTCTAATGCGCCGTGTGCCTGCCGTTGTAGATAGCCCCATCATTTTGCCTTTGCGGCATGTATGTAATTTCCCGACGGCAAAAGACGGCCGCCCGCTTTCTATCGAAATAAAATTGCGCGAAATGCCGCAGGGAATGTTCCATGAGTACAAGTTCTCTGTCTCCGTTTCCGGCGCGCTGCATCCTTATGATCCTGGCTGCGCATCCGGCTTTTTCGGCGACATCAACAAAAACCCCGCACTATTATCTGCTCTGTATTTCTTAAAAAAACAAACTTCGCTTTTCGTGAAAAGGGGATTGGCAACAGCAGGCATAAGTATTGCATCGATAAATACCCTGGACAGCGAGAAGTTAGAAAACGGCCGTAGACTAACACAAGATCATGCTGAAGGGTTTGAGCAAGTGCTTGGCATAAATCCTGACAATGATATCTTCCGTTCCGCGGACTATAAATCTGCCTCCCTGCAACAAATGCAAAAACTTTTTCAATTTGTTGTTGCAAAATTTGAGGGCTGCAAGCCAGATATTCAAGCCATGATCGATGGAGGCCGCGATAAGGAACCTCCGGATGATCCTGTACAAATCATGGCCCATCACTCAAACCTTGCTCTTGCAAGAACGCAAGGTGCGATGCAGGCCGGGTGGGTTATTGCTGCCGAGCCCGATGATATTGAGGCTATGGGGCGGATAGCTCATGGCTTGGGCGTTAAGCGGCTTTTCCTGCGTTTTCGCAGGGATTTGTAATGGCTTGAAAACAAGCCCTCTTTCATTTTAACCATACCCCGCAACTATTAATCCTGATTGTCCGAATCCCGTTTTTTT
>JAATFY010000200.1 GCA_015654915.1 Rhodospirillales bacterium | reverse complement strand
GTTTTGCAGCAGTTTCGGGCGATCTACCCCATGTATGCGCCGGCACGGGGCATGTCTGAGTATGCCCGGTTGAACTGGGCCAAATATCTTCCGGAGGAATAGACGAGCGCGATTCAGTCGCCGCCATTGAAGCTTGAGTGATTTTCAGCGGCCAATTATGTAACTGTGAGGCAGGCACGCGTGATCGCTTCACTTCCCCGCAAAATTCACCGGACGTCGAAGGCTGTGGGCCTTCATTGGCGAGACGTTCGTCTCTGGCGGGCCGTTCGACCCTGGTGTCTGGGCGCAAGTCCCATCGGTGGCATGCGTGGAAGGCCGGATTTGCCTTACATCGCTTACACATAACGCACTTGTGACGAAATATCAACATGATTTCAAAAACTTAGCGGTATCTGCATCAGTCTCAAAATCTACTATCGGCAACGATGTGGGGGTTCAAGTCCCTCCTGGGGCACCATATTTTGTTTGGCATCGTTTGCCATCATCCCGAAATACCCGAAAATACGGCATGAAATAAGGCGTTTTGTTTGCTATCATGCAGACGCGCCCGCGGGCTTCCGCGCAAGGTGGGGGTGTCCGTGGGGGTGTTTTTTGGAAAATCGGGACTCGAACTATGCCGCTTTCCGAGATGAGAGTTCGTAACGCCAAGCCAGAGAACAAGCCCTACAAGCTGTTTGACGACGGTGGCCTGTTCCTTATGGTCAGCCCGCTGGCTGAAAAATCCGGTGACGGGAAGCCTGCCGCGAGCAAGCTCTGGAAAATCAAATACCGCTATCTGGGCAAGGAAAAGGAATACGCCGTAGGAGCGTATCCCATCAACTGAATGTAGAAGCGGAATCGAAAGCCTTTACCGCCAAATCCCCCGATCCCTGGCCGGAGCCGGATATGTCGCTGGTTGAAGCCGACCAGGCCATTCCTCCTGTTTTTGATCCCGATATTCTGCCACGCCCGTGGTCGCGGTGGGCGGTGGAACAGGCCAATGCGGTGGGATGTCCGGTCGATTATGTCGCCGCCGCGTTGCTGGCATCGGCTTCGGCCTGGATCGGCAACAGCCGCCGGATCGCCGCGACATCCGACTGGATCGAACCGCCGCATCTCTGGTTTGCCCTGATGGGCATGCCCAGCACCGGCAAAACTCCGGCGCAGCGTCCTTTTATCGATGCCTGCAAATTGCTGGAAATGGATGAGCGTCCGGTATGGCAGGAACGCATGGCCGAACACGGTCAGCAGACCGACATCTGCAACGCGCGGCGTGAGCAATGGAAGGTTGAGGTCAAAGCGGCAATCAAAAACGGTAATACCCCGCCAGAACAGCCGCAGGATTCTATGCCGACCGATCCGCCGGGCATGCCGCGCGTCATCATCAAGGACAGCACCATCGAGGAAGCGACCAACATTCTGGTGCATAATCCGAAAGGGCTTCTGATGCTGCGCGACGAACTGGCAGGCTGGATCGGCAGCTTTGACCGTTATGGCGGCGAAGGCTCCGACCGCGCCTTTTATCTCGAATGCTGGAATGGCGGATCGCATACCGTCGATCGCGTCAAGAAAACCGGCCAGCCGGTCGAGGTGGCCTATGCCTCGCTTTCCATCCTCGGCGGCATTCAGCCCGACCGGCTGCGCGAAGCCCTGGCCGGAGCCGATGACGGCTTCACGGCGCGATTCCTTTATATATGGCCCGCGCCGTGTCCATTCCGCCCTCTGGGAGTCAATAATCCCGCTGACGGCGAAGGCCGCAGGAACTGGCTAGTCACGGCGGCGCGGCGTCTGCGGCAATTGCAGATGGAGCAGACCGCTATCGGCGTCAAATTCCGGTCTGTCCCCCTGGCGATACCGTGGCGTTCGACGCCATCCGGCAGCAGGCGATGGAAAAAGCCAGAACAACGCACGGCCTGATCTCCGGCTGGCACGGCAAGACTCCGGCGCGCGCGTTGCGGCTGGCTCTGGTGATGGAATATCTGATCTGGGCTGCCAGCGACGGGCAGCCGGAACCGCAATTCGTCACGTCCGCCTCTGTCGCCCGCGCCGGAGTCTATCTCGCCTATGCCGAAGAAATGTTCGAGCGCTCGATCAGCGGGCTTGGCATCAGTCGTCAGGAAACCGACGCGGCGCTGATCGCCCGCCACATCATGGCGTCACCAACCCCACAGATCAACGAGCGGCAGCTTTACCAGACGCAGGGCTTCGCGCATCTGCGCGACAGCCAGCGGCGCAAGGAGGCTTTCGCCGCGCTGGAGCGCATGGGCTGGATCATGCCTGCCAGCCGGGAAAGCAAAGGCCGCCCGCGCAGCAACTGGCTCGTGAACCCGAAACTCACCCCTGTTCAAAATGTTCAAAAGTAACCACACGCTATCCATTTTGAACGATTTGAACATTCTGAACAGCGCCCCATAGTTTTTGAGGGGGGGCGGGGTTTAATTCTAAACCGCTTTTGCCGGTGCGACCGATTTGGGCTTTTTCGCATCCGTCGCCAAAATGAGATAGGGGGGGCGGTGAATGCGCCCCTTGTTTGCCGCATAACTTGCGGCGAATAACCTTGTCTTTTGCGGCGAATCCAGGCTATATTTACCGCAGGGAGCGCGGTGAATATGTGGATACATGAACACAAAACTTGGCCTGATTTTACCTGGGATGCCAAGGCACTGGCGTCCAAGCTCGCCGATATTCGCCACCAGCAGGGGCGGTTGCTGGGGCGCATGGAGGGTCTGGGTTTTGATCTGCGCCGCGAGGCCAGCCTCGATACGCTCACCAGCGATGTCGTGAAATCATCCGCTATCGAAGGCGAAACGCTTAATCCCGAAGAAGTGCGGTCTTCTATCGCGCGGCGTCTGGGGCTGGATATTGCGGGCCTGATCCCCGCCAGCCGCCATGTCGAAGGCATTGTCGAAATGATGCTGGACGCCACGCAGAAATTTTCCAAGCCGCTGACAAAGGATCGGCTCTTTGGCTGGCATGCCGCCCTGTTTCCCACGGGGCGCAGCGGCATGCACAAGATCACCGTCGGAGGCTGGCGCACGGCGGAGGCTGGCGCGATGCGGGTTGTCTCCGGTCATGCGGGCCGCGAGAAGGTTCATTTTGAAGCGCCCGGCGCGGAGCGGCTTGAAAAGGAAATGAAAACCTTTCTCATGTGGTTTGAAAAGAAATCTGACCTCGACGCCGTTCTGAAAGCGGGCATCGCGCATTTGTGGTTTGTGACGATCCACCCGTTTGAGGACGGCAATGGGCGCATCGCGCGGGCGATCGGCGATATGGCTCTGGCGCGCGCGGACGGCACGACGGATCGGTTCTACAGTCTTTCCACCCAGATCGAACGCGAACGTAAAGCCTATTACGATCATCTGGAACACCAGCAGCGCAGTGAACCCGACATCACCGATTGGCTGTCATGGTTTCTGGATTGCCTAGGGCGTGCCATCGCCAGCGCGGAAACGACGCTAGGCAATGTTTTGTTCAAGGCGGAGTTGTGGAAGACGATCAATAAATCTCCCGTTAACGACCGCCAGCGCAATGTGATCAACCGCATGCTTGAAGACGGGTTCAAAGGCTTCATGAACACGTCCAAATACGCCAAGCTCGCCAAATGCTCGAACGACACCGCCTTGCGCGACATTCAGGATTTGGTGGCGCGGGGTGTGTTCGTGCAAAATGAGGGCGGTGGACGCAGTACCAGCTATTCGCTGGCCAGAAATTTCGGGCAAAGGCAAAAAGAATAACCGAAGATGATTTGAACAAAATGCATCATTTGCCAGGCAAACCAAAAGGCGGCCCAACCTTGCGGGTTGTGAAATAGCGCATCAGCGACATCGGGATGGATGTTTGAACCTCGGTTGGTTGCTCTTGTTTGCCGAGGTATGCTGCTGTCATCAAAATGTGCTTGTAAGAGAAAACACCCCAAGAGGTTAATCTGGGGGTGTTATTGAGAGTGTCTCCGCACGCTTCCGCCTGAAAGGTGTTTGCTATACAAAGCGTTGCGCGTCTGATTCAATGCCCTCCTGGCACCAAGTCGTCACAAGACATTAAAAAGATATTCCGGACCAAGCCCGAAATTTCCGCGGCGGCCTTTAATAAAGAGACAATAAGAAAGCCTTGTATTCAGCATAGTTTTTTGGTTAAGGCGCGCGACGGGAATCGCAACAACCATTCTTGACCGCTTGAAAATCCTGTGTGATGTTAGCCGCCATGAAAAAACTCGATATAACTATTGCGTGCCTCTGTTTTTTGGTTCTTGCCATTATCGGCACCGTCAATCTTGGCCAGGCCTTGGCCGATACGGCCGCGCCGGCTGAACAGCAGTCATCCATCATTCCGCACTGGTTGCGGATGTTCATCGATCCGCCGGTGTTGCGCAAGCCGCCGACCGATCAGGACAAAGCGGTCCTGCAGGCGCGCGACGGCAAATATGACGAAGCGCTTGCGACCCTTGACCGCCTTCATCGCCAGGATCCCGCCAACCAGAGCGTCACGCGCGACTATATTGCCGTACTCGGCTGGGCGGGCCGCGATCAGGACGCCATCGACCTCTATCAGACGCTTATGTCGCAGCAGCCCGATTATATGCTGGCTGCCGTCGCCCATTCCTATCGCAAGCTCAATCAGCCGGATCAGGCGCTCAATCTTTATCGTGCCGGTCTCCAGCAGTATCCCTCCAATGTGATTTTTGCCGAAGGCGAAATCCGTTGCCTCGTCGACGAGAACAAGCTTGATGAAGCTTTGGCGAAAGCCAACGCCGACCTGGCCGCCCATGGCGACCGTCCGGAAATCGTGGCGGCTAAGCAGGATATCCAGAAGGCCATTCAGGACGCCATTCAGGTTAACATCAATAAGGAAGACCAGAGAGCGGTGGATCTGGCCCGTAACAAGCATTATCCCGAAGCGCTTGTTATCCTTAGCGACCTTCACACCCAACACCCCGACGATCTGAACGTTACGCGCGATTATCTGGCCGTGCTCGGCTGGGCAGGCGGCCATGACGCGCAGGTTGTGGCTCTTTACAAGACCCTGCCCGCGGGCGACGAACCGGATTACGTGCTGGAAGCCGTAGGCCATGCCTATCGCAAGCTGCATCAGTCGAACGACGCCTTGGCTGTCTATCAGCAGGGCATAGAGAAATATCCTGACAGCGTGATTTTCGCCGAAGGTGAAATCCGTTGCTTGGTCGATGTGGGTCGTTATGACGAAGGCATGGCCAAGGCCGACGCGAATCTTGCGACCTACGGCAAGCGTCCTGAAATCGTCGACATCAAGAAAAATATCACCCGCGTCAAGCCCAAGCCTCACCGCCGCAAGGGCCGCTGATCGGTAAAGCCGCCGCTGTCCAAGGGGCATCCATGGTTAAAGAAAACGGAAAAGTTCTGGCGTGTTTCTTGATCGCCCTGATGTCATCGGCCTTTCATGGCGCGCAAGCGACCGAATATTATGTGGGCGATGAAGTCGAGAAAAACAATCTCCTGATCGAGCCCAACTACCTGACCGCAATCGAGATGAACAAGATGCCCGAAGGCATGGCCACGGGCGCCGATGTCGTCCATCTGGAAGTCGATGTGCATGCCGCGAAAGGCGAGCCGCACGGCTTTGCCGAGAAAGAATGGATTCCCTATCTGACGGTAGGCTACACCATCGAAAAAATCGGCAGCGATTTCAGGAAAAGCGGCCATCTGTTTCCCATGACCGCAGGCGATGGCCCCCATTACGCAAACAATGTCGCTTTGGTGGGTCCGGGCCAGTACCACCTTACCTATAGCTTCAAGCCGCCATCCGTTAACGGATTTTTACGGCATGTGGATAAGGCTACCGGCGTTCCCGAATGGTGGAAGCCTTTCAGTTTGGATTGGACATTTTCTTATCCGGGAAAAGCGAAAAAGTAACAGGCGATTTCCGGTTTTTCTTAAAGTGAAGAAATAACGTTACCGTCTGTATGCAAACCGGCAATTTTGCATACCGCGGGATGACTCCTGTCCATAAAAGATTCAGAATTATTAGGCATTATGCGGGGATAAGGAGATTCTCGCATGTCCGATCGTTTGATCATTATCGATGACGAAGTCGAACTGGGCCGTCTTATCGGCCGCGTCGGCGAAAGCGTTGGCTATGAAGTTAAGGTCACCTCGCGGATACAGGATTTCAAGGAGTGCCTGGGGCAGTGGTCGCCGGGCGTCATTGTCCTCGACCTCGCCATGCCGGAAATGGATGGACTGGAAGTCTTGCGTTGGCTGTCCCTCGAAAATAGCCGTGCGCAAATTGTGATCATGAGCGGTTTCGACGCGCGCGTTCTGGAAGCGGCGAAGCGGATCGGTCAGGAACGCGGCCTCAACATTTGTTTCGCCATCAATAAGCCGGTGCGCGTTCCGGATCTGAGGGAGAAACTGACATCCTTAAAAAAAACGACATCCAACCCGCTTGATCGTGCGGACCTTGAGCGTGGGCTGGCTGCGCGCGAATTCTTTCTCCATTACCAACCGACAGTGGTTTTGCGGACAGGCGCGTTGCAGGGGGTAGAGGCGCTGGTGCGATGGAACCACCCGCAGCATGGCATC
>JAATFY010000253.1 GCA_015654915.1 Rhodospirillales bacterium | reverse complement strand
GAAAAGTATCTTTCCCGTCATAGGACGCAAAATCCTCGCCCTTGAACAGGCCGGAAATCTTGCTATGATCCTGCACATTATTGAGCGCGGCCATGTCCCGGCTTCTTTGCTGTTCTTTCGGATCGGTATCGAAGCCGTGCACGACGTCATTCGGCATGCGCAAGGCGAGGCCGGTGCTGTAATAACCGAAACCGGAACCGATATTCAGGATGTGTCGGTAGGGGCCCGCGATCAGGCGCTCGATGGTCGGGTGCAGTTCGTGTTCGTAGGTGCCGAGCAGGATGGGGCAAAAGGCGCCGTCCTTGATCGCGCGGGTCAGTTTCATGCCCTTGAAGGGGCCGGAGAAAACCTTGTCGCCAATCATGGGCGCCATGGCGTTGGCGAGATCGAAATTCTGGATAAAGGCCAGCGTTACCCATAACCGTCGCAGCTTCTCGGTATCAGGCTCATCCATTTTCAGGATGTTGCCCACTTCGGCCAGAATCTGGGAGGCGCGTGCGGCGGAATGATGCATGGTGAGGCGGATGTCCGGTGGCGGGAGCGCAAAGGCTGACACAGGGTAAACCGAATATCCAGAGTGATGCATAATATTCCCACCTACAATAAGTAACCCCTCTCCGATCGGCTTCGCCGATCGACCCTCTCCCGCTACGCTGCCCCGCAGCTTCGCAGGACTTGGCGCTAAACCCGCCGAAGCCTTGGCGAAGGCGGGCCGCAAGGGGAGGGTGATTAAAAGGCAGACCAACGTTTGAAAAATCCGCAAATTGCGGCTAGGTTCGACCGGTCCCGCCAAGCGTTCGCGAATCGGAATTTTATGAAACCGCTCCCCCACAAAACCGTCAAAGTAAAAGCCGAGAAAGAATTGAGCGAAGCGATTTTGACGCTGCGCACGGCGGATGAATGCAGGCGCTTCCTGCACGATATCTGCACGCCCAAGGAAATCGCCGACCTGACCGACCGCTGGTGCGTGGCGAAGCTTCTGGACGAAGGCAAGCATTCCTACCGCGACATTCATGAGATGACCGGCGTTAGTGTCACGACTATCGGCCGCGTCGCGCGCTTCCTGCAGCAGGAAAACTTCCACGGCTACCGGCTGGTGCTGGATCGGGTTAAAACGAAGTAAGAATTACTTCACACAAATTCGAAAACTCCCTAAAGAGTCAGTGTGGTATATCCAGCGACGGGTTGGCCGTTTTTGCTTTCGACTGTCACATCCAGTGTAATATCCGAATCGCCCCAGTTTTTTTGGCATCGCCCAGTGAGGACGGTACGCGGTCTTCCCGGCTGCGCGGTGTTCGCTACCGATATCGTATAGGGTTTTGATTGATCATACGGACACAAATTGTCCTTTGTTCTCCGGTCGTTTATTCTTGTGACTAACGCCTGTCCTGCCGCTCTGGCTAAAGCCTCATTGTTTGTCTTTCCAGGCCCCACTAGATTTCTAAACGTGGTGTTTAAGGGCGGATTTGCAATAGGAGCCGACACAAGTCCGGCAACGGCAGGAGTTGAAGATGTATCTTCTGCTTTGTGTGAAAGTTTGGAAACCGCCACGCCCGCAACAACAACGGCAAGGGCAAGAACACCTCCCAAGACCACTCTTTCCGTCGTGATTGGAGAGCCAGTTCTATTATTTCTGCGGGGTAATCTCAGAGATGCTTTACGCACAGGGCGAGGTGGTGTAGCCATTTTAATCTCCACTGATGATAATAAATTTCTATTTCTGGACGGCAACGTAATACTGTTTTTATGAAAGTAAAAACCAAATCTTATGGTTGTTTCGAAATTACCAAATTCGTTCTTACCAAAACTGCATCACCTCGGAATCGTCGAAATGAGCACCATTAAGTGCTTGATAATAAATGAAACCATTCTTTTAACTACAATTTTATCTATGTAAATGGTAACATGTTACCGGATTTGATAAAGGTATTGAAATGGCCGGTACTGGACTTATCGAAATTGCTGAACGTGTTGCAGGTCACCTCGCAACGCGTGTTCCAAAGGAAGCCGCCGGCACGGCAACGCGAACGCTCGCGAAAGCTCCCGAAAAAACAAATGTACTGGAAAACCTTCTTGGTGTCGCCAGTTCCCTGATGATTCCCGGAACAAGCGGGCTGCGTCTTATTTCCAAGGAAGTTACCGGCCAGAAATTCGATGGCCCTATCGACACTACCGTTACAAAGGTCGGGGCTGTCAAAGATGCCGCGTGGGGGCTTCGGCTTTTGGGCGTCACCGGCGCCGGAACCGTGGAAGAAGGGGCGGGTGTCATCGTCGGTCCTTATGTGCTCGGGCCTGTCGCCGCCTTTGGCCTGCTGGCTTTCGTTCAGGAAAAACTGGCTAATTTTAGTCCCGCTCAAGCCAGCGCCACAAACGCAATTATAAATTGGGCGCTTGATCCCCTGCGCCAGATGGCGGCTCCAATACTTCATAACGCAATATGCAACAGCCAGCTTCCGCCCCAAATTACGATGCGCCTTGCGGCTTTGGCGAATAATCTATCCGTTACCGGACCCGAGTTACAAATTACGCGGGGCATTCACACCGCGCATGATGTAGCGCGGCTTTTGCGCGAAAAGAGTTCGGCGGGTGACGCCGTTCGCGCGGCGCTGCAAAACCAAATGCAAAATCTCCATGTGTCGCCAAGAGCATATGCGGAACGGCTGGATGTCTATGCCTCCGTGCTGGGAAGCTTTCCGTATCCCACGGATTCCTATAATGCACTGAAGGCTCCGGCCAAATATGCGTCAGACCTTCAAACCTTTGTTATCGGAAAACTTTTAACGGATCCCCGGCATCCGCATGATATACGGGGGCCCATTTCTATAAGTGCCTCGGAACTGCCCACGCTTCCTTCCTCTAGCAGGCGATCCGCTGCTTCGCCGGTTTCTACAAACCGTAGAAGCGGAAATGCAGCGCGGCCTTCCGTCAGTTCCATGCCGCGACCCGTTCATCCCCGGCCTTCCTCGCAACCGACGGCTCGCGTTGCGCCCTCAACGGCAAGGCGTGTTCAGACAGCCCATCTATAAATTCAGATCGTTTTCGTCGCTTCCAGCAGCCACCGCACCGTGACTTCATCGACCATCGGACGCAGCGTCTCGCGCACGCGGATATGGTAGTT
>JAATFY010000254.1 GCA_015654915.1 Rhodospirillales bacterium | reverse complement strand
GGCTGTCGGTCTTGGTGCTGAAACGGCGGTTCTTGCCTTGGAAGTACGTCGAGCAAAACCAGTTCTCGCCGGCGTCGTCACGCCGGTAGAGGTTCACCTTTCCGCCAAGGATCGAATGCGTAGGCATTTGTGTCCTCCGCTCTGAAAGCCTTCAGGTTTCGGCCCCTGACGGCAGTCGATGCAAAAACGCGCTCTTTCCGCACCACCGCCATCGTTCCGAAGGCCTTCAGGTTTCGACCCCTGACGGGGGTAGAGGCAAAATCAACCCTGGTCTGGGCGATTTGGGTAAGTGCTGGGGTTGTATATCAGAAGAACAAAAGGTGTCAACGTTTCCGTTGACCCCTTGTTTTCATTGACTTTTGGTTGCGGGGTCAGGATTTGAACCTGTGACCTTCAGGTTATGAGCCTGACGCGCTACCGGGCTGCTCCACCCCGCGCCAATGCATATTCGTAGGAAGAGGCGTGTTTGTGGCCTTTAAGCGGCGGATTGTCAATGCATTTGAGCAACAAACGACCAAGCTTTCTAGGGCTTTCCATGCTATCGATACGAAACATATTGACATAAAATCGGCCCCGAAAGCAGTCTGCCGGGGCCATTTCGTGCACATAAGGTCTGACATGAGAAAAATCCCCTACGCCTTTGGTCTGGTTCTGCTGGTTTCGATTCTGGCTGGCAATGCCATCCGTGCCGAGGATCAGGCGGGGACGAGCTCCGGTCGCCTGACAGTCACGGAAGAGAACGACTTGTTCACGGCCAGTGGCGACAAGCATTACACGCAAGGCATGCGCGTCGGCTATCTGTTCGGATCGACGCCGGAGGATGCGTCCAAATCCTGTAATTGGTTTTCGGCGGATCTGCCGTTTTTCGAAAGCGGGACCTGCAAACGCAAATACGACTGGACGGTGCTGGGGCAAAGCATGTTCACGCCGAAGAATTTGCAGGCGGCATCACCGTCGCCCAAGGACAGGCCTTACGGCGCATGGCTTTACACCGGCATGAGCCTGCTGCAGGAGTCGCAACACGAAACGCACAGCACACTGGAAAATTTTGAAGTGGATGCCGGCGTGGTGGGGCCGTTTGCTTTGGGCAACGTTACCCAGAACGATTTTCACCAGTTTATCGGCGTGAACCCCGCGCGCGGCTGGCAGAACCAGATCCATAACGAACCCGGCATCGTGCTGACGCATGAACGCAAATGGCGGTTCGAGGCGCCGGTCGGCGGCAATTACGCGTTCGACGCCATTCCTGAGGTCGGCGCCACGGTCGGCAACATATTCACCTATGCGGAAACCGGCGGCATGGTGCGCTTCGGGCAAAACCTGAAAGCGGATTACGGCCCGAGCCGCGTCCGGCCGAGCCTGTCCGGCACCGACTGGTTCGATGCGGACCAGCTTGACGGCAAGATGGGGTGGTACATCTTTGCAGGCACGCAGGGCCGCGCCGTGGCGCGGAATATCTTCCTCGACGGCAACACGTTCCAGTCGAGCCCGCATGTCGATAAAAATCCGCTGGTCGCCGATTTCTCGGCGGGCGTTTCGGTCTTTTGGTCGGATGCCGTGCGCGTGGATTTCAGCGGCACGCTCCGCACCAAGGAATTCACCACCCAGAACAGCGATGACGAATTCGGTGGTGTGAACCTGGTCTTCCGGCTTTAGGTGCAGTGCGGCAGTAGTGCGACTCGGAAACCCTTCGAATCATTGACGATTTCACGCATGCGCCCATAGTTGCCGCTTCGACTTGTGAATTGGATCAGGGAGACCATTATGTTCGCTAAATGCAAAGACAAATGCCGCAGCGCGCCCTGCGCCGCGAAACTGTTCGGTACGATCTTCATCGTCGTCGCCGTTCTCGGCTTTATTCCCAACCCGATCGTCTCGGCGAACGGAATTTTCATGGTCAACCTCGCGCACAATGTCCTGCATGCGCTGGTCGGCGTGTTGCTGATCGTGGCGGCCCGCATGGGCTACGCCAAGCAGTCGTTGCTGGTGTTCGGCATCGTCTATGTGCTGCTTGCCATCCTCGGTTACATGATGCCGATGGATGCCGCGCCGATTCCTAATGCCCCCCCCATTCTTCCGGATGATATTGTGGGCGCAGCATCTAACGCGCCCGCGAACAACATGCTGTTCGGTCTGGTCATGGTGAACAGGGCCGACCATTACCTGCATCCGGTGCTGGGTCTCGTCCTGATCGCCGCCGGAGTTTATGTAAAGCCGCAGAAGGCCTGAGACAGAGTTATTTACTGCCCGGCGCCGGAGCATTTCGCACGGCGGCGGTTACGAGCTTGATAAGTCTTGCTTGGGCTTCGGCGCGGCTATGGCCTTGCGCGAGCATTTCTGCCGCGGATGCATTCATCATTATGTGAACGATGTCGGGTGTTTTTGCGCCGCCGCTTCTGGATGCCGAAACCGGCACGTAAGGCTGCGGCTCGAAAATATATACCTTATCGAAAGCTTCATAGGCCTTGGCGATCAGCAAGCCATCGGCATCTGAAACGGTGGGCCGCGGCAGGCGGGTGGTGCGTGCCGCTTCGATTATGTCAAAGAAATTGATATTGCTTGCCTGCCACGACCCCAACAATTTTTCTTTCATGAAAGTATCGACAAGATTATCCACTATGCCGAATATCAAAACTTGCAAATCTGCATTAAATAATTCCGGCATCAATTTAATACGATCGAGGAAGTTTGCGTCACCCAAGGCACGGGCATAAACTTTTTTGTCGAGAGTACGCCAACCTTGGCCAAGGTAATCGGCAAGCTCATCGTGAAGTTTCCCATATATCAGATAGAGGCGTTGCGAGATATTCAGACTAATTATTGTAGGCTTATATTCATTGTTGATTGCTCGTGTTATCCATTCGCCGGTGCAAAGATCAAGAGCAGCATAATAAGACGCAACATCCTCGATCTTTATCAGGACAGGGGTTTTGGCTGAGGTTGCTGGTTTCGCCATCAAATTGCCGTCAAATATCAATGAATAAAAATAAATCTATGACATTAAACAGCAAAGAAAGTTTGAGATTGCTTCGTTTCATTCATCCGCCGGGAAGACCTGGCAGCGTCCTACTCTCCCGGGCCTTAAGGCAAAGTACCATCAGCGCTGAGTGCTTTCACGTCCGAGTTCGGGATGGGATCGGGTGCAGATC
>JAATFY010000176.1 GCA_015654915.1 Rhodospirillales bacterium | reverse complement strand
TGAAGCGCGTGGGCCATGCTTGGCATAGCTCACGAACGGGCGTTTTTGGCCAAATCGGGCCATAATGTCAAGGATTAAAGCCTTTTATCAGCAAAATAGGGGCTTAACCTTGGGATTCCTCGCCCCGTTCCGGCGCGGGGGTCCGGCGCACCAGCCAAACGACCCCGAGCAGGTCGTAAGCCCCCTTGATGGCGCGGCCCAGAAAGTCGGACTTGGAAACGCCGATTTTGCGCGGACGGTCATTGACCGGCGTGAAAACCGTCTCGTGCCCGTAGAGTTTCAGCAGCGCCGGCATAAAGCGGTGCAGCCCGTTGAAGAACGGCAGTTCCAGATAACTGTCGCGGGGGAAAAGTTTCAGGCTGCAACCGGTATCGGGGCAATTATCATTCAGAAGCGTGCGGCGGATTTTGTTGGCGAATTTGCTGGCAAGGCGCTTGCCGGTCGTGTCCTGCCGGTTGACGCGGATGCCGGCCACCAGAATTTTACGTTCGCGTCCCTTCGCCCAGCCGAGATCGAGCAGCCGGGGCGCATCGGCGGGATTGTTCTGCCGGTCGCCGTCGATGGTCATGATCCATGGCGCGCGCGCGCGGCGCACGCCGTTGCGGATCGCGGCGCTCATGCCGAGGCGTTTCGGATGGCGGACCAGCCGCACATGGCCATAAGCCGCGCGCGCTTCCTTGATTTCATGGGCGGTCGCATCCGTGCTGCCGTCATCGACGCAGATGATCTCGAAATTCTCGCCGACAGGCACATAGGATTTAAGCGCTGCGGTAATTTCCTCGATCAGCGGCAGCACATTGCCGGCCTCATCCAGCATCGGGATAACGACGGACAGCAACGGCGCGGGGAGGGAAGAAGCTTCGGGCACGGGGTACTCGTGAGATGAATAGCAATAAAATGGTGCACCCGAAGAGATTCGAACTCCTAGCCTTCTGATTCGTAGTCAGATGCTCTATCCAGTTGAGCTACGGGTGCGGCGTCTGCGGGACTATAGAGTATTTTCCTGTAGCCCTCCTTCGCATAAAGCTACGGAGGGTCTTTATTCCCCTGTCCACCGAAGCCTGTTAAGGCGAAGGTGGAAAGGCGGGCAAGCTAGCTAAAAAGCCCCCGAAAGGCAAAAAGATTATATAAAGCCTGTTAAGTATAACCTTGGTCCTTTATTCGTTGGTTGGCATGAACCCGAAACCGGAAACAATCGCACTTGCGCTCGGCTCCAATATGGGCGACCGGATGGCGGCTTTGCGCGCGGCGGCAACCGCCCTCACGCCGTTTGTGAGCGTGACGGCGGCATCACCGGTCTATGAAACCGCTGCCGTATATATTGCCAACCAGCCTGCGTTCCTGAACGCGGCGCTGACCGGCACGACAGAACTGGAACCTTTGGCATTGCTGACGGCGCTCAAGAAACTGGAAACGGAATTGGGCCGCCGGCCGGGACTGCGTTACGGCCCGCGCCTTCTCGATATCGATATTATTTTTTATGGCGACCATATTCTGGCGACGCCGGAACTGGCGCTGCCGCATCCGCGCGTGGCTGAGCGCGAATTCGTGCTATGGCCTCTCGCCGACGTTGCGCCGGAATGGAAGCATCCCGAAACCGGCCGGACGGTTGCCGAAATGCTGAGCCTTGTGCCAACCTCGCATCCTGTTTGCGTGGGCTCATTGTGAGAATTGCATGTCGCTGACCGCTGTTGCCAAGCGTCCCCTGATCATGGGTATTCTGAACGTCACGCCGGATTCCTTTTCCGGCGACGGGTTGATGATGCAACCAGATTATGTCGCGGCGGCGCTGGATCTGGCATCGGGCATGATCAAGGATGGTGCCGATATTCTCGATGTCGGCGGTGAAAGTTCAAGGCCCGGTGCGATACCCGTCAGCGCCGAAGAAGAAATCCGCCGCGTTGCACCGGTGATTGGCGCGATCCGGAAAAAATTTCCTGCTGCGCTTATAGCTGTCGATACTGTGAAAGGCAGTGTCGCCGAAGCGGCGCTGGAGGCCGGAGCCGCGATTATCAACGATATTTCGGCTTTGGCGGCTGATCCGCGGATGGCTGCCGTTGTAGCAAAGCATGGCGCCTCTATCGTGCTGATGCATAACCGCAGCGATGCGGCCAGCGTGACGCATAACGCTACGGTCGGCGGCGAATATCAGGCACCTGCGTACACCGATATCGTGGAAGACGTGAAGCGCGATCTGATGCAGCGCGTCGCGGTCGCGAAACAGGCGGGCATAGCGGACGACAAAATCATCCTTGATCCCGGCATCGGTTTCGGCAAAACGGTCGGGCAAAATCTCGCGCTCATCAATCATGTGGATCGGATCAAGGCGCTCGGCTATCCGGTGATGGTCGGCCCCTCGCGCAAATCCTTCATCGGACGCATACTCGATTTACCGGTGGACGAACGGCTTGAAGGCACGGCGGCGTGTGTTGCCGTAGCGTCCCTGCGCGGCGCCGACATTATCCGCGTCCATGACGTAAAATTCATGGCACGAGTCGCCAAAATGGCGGCATCGGCGGCGAAAAGTTAGCGCCACAGGAAAGGCGAGTTTCCCGAGCAAATAAGCCGCTATTTTCGACTCTCCTTTTGGGTGGCTTTTGCTATAAGCTTCCTCGGGAGGTTGGCGGTGGACGGATCTCGTGCCAACCCGGCCAGGTCCGGAAGGAAGCAACCGTAACACTTCGGGTCCGGGTTGCCGTTCAATCTCCCACCGGTTTATAAATGGCGTCATTCCGGACGCCGGAGCATAGCGCAGGCGATCCGGAATCCACGGAACCGCCTGTGAAGATTTCCAGAATTGTCCATGGATTCCGGGTTCACGCTGCGCGTGCCCCGGAATGACGAAAGTAGGGGTACATTGAACGAACTTTTTGCCCGCGCCGAGGCGCCCGACACACAAAGCGACACCAGCGGCCAGACCGGACTTTGGGCGGAGATGCCCATGTCCGATGCGCCGGCGGGTTACCGTGTCCTCGCACGCAAATACCGCCCGACGACCTTCGATCAGCTTATCGGTCAGGAAGCCATGGTGCGGACGCTGACCAACGCGATCGAAGCCGGGCGTTTGCCGCATGCATGGATGCTGACCGGCGTGCGCGGCATCGGCAAGACCACGACCGCGCGCATTATCGCCCGGGCGCTGAATTGCACGGGGCCGGACGGCAAAGGCGGCCCCACCATTCATCCCTGCGGCAAATGCGATTCCTGCCGCACGATTGCCGAAGACCGCAATGTGGATGTGATGGAAATGGACGCGGCATCGCGCACCGGCGTGGACGATATCCGCGATATTATCGACGGCGTGCGTTACGGCCCCGCCGCGTCGCGCTATAAAATCTATATCCTCGACGAAGTGCATATGCTGTCGAAGAACGCGTTCAACGCGCTGCTGAAGACGCTGGAAGAGCCGCCGCCGCATACCAAATTCATTTTCGCCACCACCGAAATCCGCAAGGTGCCGGTCACGGTCCTGTCGCGCTGCCAGCG
>JAATFY010000002.1 GCA_015654915.1 Rhodospirillales bacterium | reverse complement strand
GGGCAGTTTTGCCGCCGCCAGCTCGAAAGCTTCCTTGGCGATGCCGATCGGCACGCCGTCGAGTTCGAACATGATGCGGCCGGGATGCACGCGGCACGCCCAGAATTCCGGAGCGCCCTTGCCCGAACCCATGCGGACTTCGGCGGGCTTACGCGACACGGGAACGTCCGGGAAAATCAAAATCCACAGGCGGCCCTGGCGCTTGATGGCGCGGGTGATGGCGCGGCGCGCGGCTTCGATCTGGCGCGCGGTAACGCGATCCGGCTCCATCACCTTCAGGCCAAAAGCGCCGTAGCTAAGGCGGAAACCGCCCTTGGCTGCGCCGTGGATGCGGCCCTTGTGCGCCTTGCGGTACTTGGTGTGCTTCGGTTCAAACATTGTTCGTCTCTCTGTCTATCCTTAACTGCGATGCGGCTGACCTTCGGTGGCGCGCTTTTCCTGCGCCATCGGGTCGTGTTCGAGAATTTCACCGCGGAAAATCCATACCTTGACGCCGCAGGCGCCCATGGTCGTGAACGCCGTGGCGACGCCGTAATCGATGTCGGCGCGAAGCGTGTGCAACGGCACGCGGCCTTCGCGGTACCATTCCATGCGCGCAATTTCAGCGCCGCCGAGACGGCCTCCGCAATTGATGCGGATGCCGAGGGCGCCCGCGCGCATGGCCGACTGCACGGCACGTTTCATGGCGCGGCGGAAAGCGATGCGACGTTCGAGCTGGTCGGCGATGTTGGCGGCAACCAGCGTGCTGTCGATGTCGGCCTTGCGGATTTCAACGATGTTGAGGCTGACTTCGGCGGCAGTCATTTTCGCGATTTCGGAGCGCAGCTTTTCGATATCCGCGCCCTTCTTGCCGATGATGACGCCGGGACGCGCGGAATGGATTGTCACGCGCGCCTTCTTGGCCGGACGTTCGATCACGATCTTGGCGACGCTGGCAGACTTACCGAGCTTTTCCATCAGGAAATCGCGGATCTTGAAATCCTCATGCAGCAGCTTGGGGTAATTGTTGCCGCTGGCATACCAACGGCTGTCCCAGGTACGATTGATGCCCAGGCGCATGCTGATTGGATTAACTTTCTGACCCATAGTTATGCTCCCACGCTGGCAGGTGCCGGCGCATTCTTGGTTGCAGGCTTATTCTTCGAAAACCCCTTGGCCCGGCTCTTCGACATCTTGGTATCCGGATCGCGCTGCTTGACAACGATCGTCAGGTTGCTGAAGGGCTTTTCGATACCGGAGCTCTTGCCACGGCCGCGCGGATGCATGCGCTTCATAACGAAGCTGCGGCCCACCCAGGCTTCGGCGACATAAAGTTTGTCGACGTCGAGGCCGTGGTTGTTTTCGGCATTTGCAACAGCGGCTTGCAGGACTTTTTTGACTTCCTGCGCGATGCGGCGTTTTTCAAAGGTCAACTGGGTCAGAGCGGAAGCCGCCGTTTTGCCGCGAATGCTGGCGGCAACGAGGTTCAGCTTGCGGGCGCTGGTGCGCAGGGCGCGGGCCTTGGCCAGCGCGCCGTTTTCTTTCCGCAGTTTGTCTTTCAGCATCACCATGGCTTAATCCTTACCGGCTGGTTTTTCGACCTTCTTGTCGGCGACGCTATGCGCCTTGAAGATGCGGGTCGGGGCGAATTCGCCGAATTTGTGGCCGATCATGTTTTCCGTGACCGAAACCGGCAGAAACTTGTTACCGTTATAGACACCGAAGGTCAGGCCGACGAATTGCGGCAGGATGGTCGAGCGGCGCGACCAGATCTTGATGATCTCGTTGCGTCCCGATGCGCGCGACTTCTCCGCTTTCTTCATCAGAAAGCTGTCGACAAACGGGCCTTTCCAGACTGAACGTGCCATTTATTCTCTCCCTACTTACGATACTTGACGGTCGCGGCGCTTGTTCGTGCGGCGAACAATCCAGCGATCCGTGCGTTTGTTATTACGAGTCTTGGTACCCTTGGTGCCTTTGCCCCACGGCGTGACCGGATGACGGCCGCCGGACGATTTACCTTCGCCGCCACCATGCGGGTGGTCGACAGGGTTCATGACGACGCCGCGTACGGATGGGCGCGTGCCCTTCCAGCGGTTACGGCCGGCTTTACCCATTTTCTCGTTGGTATGGTCGGCATTCGAAACGGCGCCGACGGTTGCCATGCATTCGTTCGGAACGCGGCGGACTTCGCCCGAACCGAGCTTGATCTGCACCGAGCTCGATTCACGGGCAACCAACTGGACATAAGCGCCTGCAGAGCGTGCAAGCTGGCCGCCTTTGCCGGGCTTCATTTCCACGTTGTGGATGATGGTGCCGACGGGGATATTCTTGATCAGCATGGCGTTGCCGGGCTTGATATCGACGCGGTCGCCCGAGACGACAACATCGCCCTTTTGCAGGCGCGGCGGCGCCAGAATATAGGACTGAGCGCCGTCTTTATAGGTTACCAACGCGATGAAAGCGGTACGGTTCGGATCGTATTCCAGACGTTCCACCGTCGCTTCGACATTGAACTTGCGGCGCTTGAAATCGATCAAACGGTAACGGCGCGCGTGCCCGCCGCCGATATGGCGCGTGGTGATGCGGCCCTTGTTGTTGCGTCCGCCGGTTTTGGTTAGGCCCTGCGTCAACGATTTGACGGGCTTGCCCTTCCACAATTCGGAACGGTCAACTTGAACCAGTTGCCGGAGGCCGGGAGTTACAGGACGGTATGTTTTAAGTGCCATGATTATAACCCTGTCGTTACGTCGATCGTGTTGCCTTCGGCAAGCGTGACGATCGCGAATTTTACGTCGCTGCGGAAACCCTTGCGGCCCTTGAAGACCTTGGTTTTTCCGCGGCGGTTATGCGTATTCACGGCCGTAACCTTGACCTTGAACAAATTCTCGATAGCGACGCGGATCTGCGGCTTCGTCGCCGAACGCAGAACGCGGAACGTGACCTGATTGTATTGCGAACCGTTGGTCGCCTTTTCAGTGATGACGGGCGAGACGATGATCGGATACAGGCCGGACAAATCCGTGCGTGGCGCTTTTGCGGCTGCCTTCGCAGGCGCTTTCTTTTCTTTTACAGCCGAGGCTTTCTTTTCGGTGGTCATTTCAGTCTCTCCTGCAATTGCTCGACCGCGTTCTTGGTCAGCACCAGAATATCGCGACGCAGAATGTCGTACACATTGGCGCCCTGCTCCGGCAGCACGTCGATATGCTTGATGTTGCGCGCGGCCTTGGTGAAGTTCGGATCGAGGTTCGAGCCGTCGATGATGAGCGCCGAATTCAGGCCCAGCTTCTTGAACTTTTCCGCCAAAGCTTTCGTCTTGTGGCTGGTCAGCTTTGCCTGATCGAGAATAATCAGCTTGCCGTCCTGCTGCTTGCTGGCCAGAGCCATGCGCAGCGCCAGTTGGCGAACTTTCTTCGGCATGTCATGAGCGTGGTCACGTACGACCGGTCCGAAAATAACCGCGCCTTTGCGGAATTGCGGCGAACGCAGGCTGCCCTGACGCGCGCGGCCGGTGCCCTTCTGGGCCCATGGCTTCGCGGTGGTGCCGCTGATTTCGCTGATGATCTTTGCCTTGTGATTGCCCGAGCGGCGCTTGGCGAGCTGGAAATTCACCATGCGCGTCAGGATATCGCGGCGCGGCTTGACGCCGAAAATGGCGTCCAGAAGATCGATCTGGCCGACATCGGCATTTTCAAGGTTTTTTACGTTCGTTTTCATTAATCCAACCCTTTAGCCATACGTTTAGCTTCTCTAGCCCGAAATTTAACGCCCGCACTTATAACAACATAGCTTAATGCTATTTCTCCCACTTCAAGAACCATATCCCTACGCGACATCTTCTCAAAATGAGATTCAGCAAGTTTAGGACTTAACGCTTTAACTTTTGTATCTGATTTTATTTCATCCGCTAAACGCTCATTGGCTTTATTCAGAATAGCAACACAACCATGACTGTTTTTTCTATTTCGGGAAATAATTTCACCAGCCTGAATTTCTAAACCTTCAAAATCGCCATCTCTTCTGCAAACTTTAGGGGTTTTTTTCCATCTTCCCGCAGCTACGCCAACTTTGCTGAGCGCATCAAATGACTCACGGTCGACAAGATGCAAAAACAAGCTTCCTGCAGCCTTCCTGAAATCGTCGATTTTAATGGCCCTGCTCATATGCAATCCTCACGCCGCTTTTTCAGCTTTGGCTTCAGGTTTCTTTTCAGCCGGTCTTTCGGCTTTCTTGGCATCTTTCTTGTTCACTTCAGGCGCACGCACGACTTTTGCCCTCTTGTTTTTGACAGCGTCGCGAATGCGGACATAGGAACCTTCGGGACCGGAAACGGAACCGCGCAAAAAGATCAGGCCCTGCTCCTCGTCAACCGAAACAACCTGTACGTTCAGAGTCGTAACGCGGCGGTCGCCCATATGGCCCGCCATCTTCTTGCCCTTGAATACTTTACCGGGATCCTGACGCTGACCGGTCGAACCGTGGCTACGATGCGTCACCGACACACCATGCGTGGCACGAAGGCCCTTAAAGTGATGACGCTTCATGGCGCCGGCAAAACCCTTGCCGATGCTGGTCGATGTAATATCGACAAACTGGCCCGCCTTGAAATGCGAAGCGGTCAAAGCCGCACCGACTTCAAGAATGGCGTCAACGCTGACGCGGAATTCACCGAGCTTCATCTTCGGCTCGAGCTTCGCCTTGGCGAAGTGGCCGCGCATGGCTTTCGAAACATTCTTGACCTTGGCTTTGCCGACACCCAATTGAACGGCGTTATAACCATCTTTTTCCTTGGTGCGCACGGCAACAACCTGAACTTCGTCAAGCTTCAGAACGGTAACCGGCACATGCTCGCCCGCGTCGTTGAATACGCGCGTCATGCCGAGCTTGGTGGTGATTAATCCGGTGCGGAGTGGTTTTTTTGCAGTCATGGCTTTCGTCCTTACACCCTGATCTCGACATCGACGCCGGCCGCGAGGTCGATCTTCGACAAAGCGTCGATCGTCTGCGGGGTCGGCTCGAGAATATCCAGCAGGCGGCGATGCGTGCGGATTTCGAATTGTTCGCGCGACTTCTTGTCGACGTGCGGGCCGCGGTTGACGGTGAAACGCTCGATCCAGGTGGGCAGCGGAATGGGGCCGCGCACCTGCGCGCCGGTCCGTTTGGCCGTGCTGATGATCTCGCTCACGGACTGGTCCAGTGTGCGGTGATCAAACGCCTTGAGGCGTATCCGTATCGTTTGCGTGTCCATCTTTATCCTCAAATCTTAAGTGTATGCACCGGATTAAGCCAACCACTGTTCTGCTGTTTCTGCTGCACCTGAATTTGGTCTTCTCGCCGTCCCAAATATGATCCTTGCTGTTGAAAGGGCCTTAAAGGCTCCCCTGCACTGCTTAGATCAATTCCGGCTCTTCCAAGCACTTCACTGCTTACTGCGCGGCTAACCATTTTATTCCTCTATCTTTCTTCGGTAATCCCGCATCCCGTTTCCGGGATGCGGGTATTTCAGTTTCTGTTACTCGATAACCTTGGCTACGACGCCGGCGCCGACGGTGCGGCCGCCTTCGCGAATAGCGAAGCGCAGGCCTTCATCCATGGCGATCGGCGCAATCAAATGCACTTCGACCGAAATGTTGTCGCCGGGCATCCCCATTTCCGGGCTTTGCGGCAGGAGCATTTCGCCGGTTACGTCCGGCGGGCGGAAGTAGAATTGCGGACGATAGTTGGTGAAGAACGGCGTGTGACGGCCACCTTCATCCTTGGTGAGAATGTAGCACTCGGCCTTGAACTTCGTGTGCGGCGTGATCGAGCCGGGCTTCGCCAGAACCTGGCCACGCTCGACTTCTTCGCGCTTGGTGCCACGGAGCAGTGCGCCGATATTGTCGCCCGCTTCGCCCTGCTCGAGCAGTTTGCGGAACCTTTCGACGCCGGTCACGATGGTCTTCTGCGTCGCCTTGAGGCCGACGATTTCGACTTCTTCGTTGACCTTGACGATGCCGCGTTCGACGCGACCGGTGACGACGGTGCCGCGGCCCGAGATCGAGAATACGTCTTCGATCGGCATCAGGAACGGCTTGTCCTTCGGACGCTCAGGTTGCGGAATGAACGTATCGACCGCTTCCATCAGCTTGAGGATCGCCTGTTCGCCCAGCTCCGGATTCTTGTCTTCGAGCGCGCAGAGCGCCGAACCGCGGATGATCGGGGTCTTGTCGCCCGGGAACTGGTACTTGGTCAGCAGGTCGCGAATTTCCATTTCGACCAGTTCGGCCAGTTCGGGATCGGCCATGTCCATCTTGTTCATGAAGACGACGATGGCGGGAACGCCGACCTGACGGGCGAGCAGAATATGCTCGCGGGTCTGGGGCATGGGGCCGTCGGCGGCCGACACGACCAGGATCGCGCCGTCCATCTGGGCGGCGCCGGTGATCATGTTCTTGACGTAGTCGGCGTGGCCGG
>JAATFY010000017.1 GCA_015654915.1 Rhodospirillales bacterium | reverse complement strand
TAAGTGCCGAAGCTGCAATTCCGCTCCGAATGCCGCGCCTTCGCCGAGGAATGGAAAAACGTGCAGTCGGAGGAATTCCAACGTCTTGGCGTGCTCGGCGACTGGGGTCATCCCTACACGACGATGACGTTTAAGGCCGAAGCGCAGATCGTGCGCGAGATCCATAAATTCCTGCTGAACGGGCTGCTCTATAAAGGCGTGAAGCCCGTCATGTGGTCGGTGGTCGAAAAGACGGCGCTGGCCGAAGCCGAGATCGAATATCAGGACCATAAATCGACGACCCTGTGGGTGAAGTTTCCGGTCGTCAAAAGCGCCAACAAGGCGCTGGACGGCGCCAGCATCGTCATCTGGACGACGACGCCATGGACCATTCCGGCCAACAGGGCAATTGCGTATGGAGGGTTTGAATATGTCCTCTTCGAAGTGTCTGAACTTCATGAAGGTGACAACCCTTGTAATATTAAGGTTGGGGATAAACTGGTGGTGGCGACAGATTGTCTCCCTAATTTGTATGAAAAAACTGTCATCAAGAGGACAAGTACTCTTACGGCGCTTATGCAGGACGAATTAGAGAAAACAGTTTGTGCTCACCCTTTCCGAAGTCGCGAAGGAACAGAGGGCTATTTCGATTACGACGTGCCGCTTTATTTCGGCGATTTTGTTACGACCGATGCCGGCACGGGCTTCGTGCATATTGCGCCGAACCACGGCGAAGACGATTTCGCGCTCGGCCAGAAATACAAAATCGCATTTCAGGAAACCGTCGGCGACGATGGGCGCTATCTGCCGAACGTGAAGGGCTTTGCCGGTTTGTATGTCTATAAACCGGACGGCAAGGTCGGCGAGGCCAACGGCGCCGTTATCAAGGCGCTGCTGGAGGCGGGCGGGTTGTTGGCAAAAGCCAACATTACCCATTCCTACCCGCATTCGTGGCGCTCGAAAGCGCCGCTGATTTTCCGCACCACGCCGCAATGGTTCATTGCCATGGATCGCGTCTTCGCTCCTGCCGGGGCGGGAGCTTCGCCGGACAAGCAGGCCACGCTGCGCGACACGGCGCTGTCGGCCATCGGCAAAACCAAATGGTATCCCGCCATCGGCGAGAACAACATCCGCGGCATGATCGCCAACCGTCCCGACTGGTGCATCAGCCGCCAGCGCGCGTGGGGCGTGCCGATCGCGCTTTTTGTTGATAAGAAAACCAATGAAGTCCTGAAGGACAAAACCGTGCTGGAACGCATCGCCAAGGCGTTCGAGGCCGACGGCGCCGACGCATGGTACAGCCGCAAGCCGGAAGAATTCCTCGGAAACGCCTATAAAGCAGGGGATTTCACGCAGGTGTTCGACATTGTCGATGTCTGGTTCGAGTCCGGCTCGACCCATAGTTTCTGCCTCAATCAGGAACTCGGCGCGTCGGAATGGCCGGACTTGCGCTGGCCCGCATCGCTTTATCTGGAAGGCTCCGATCAGCATCGCGGCTGGTTCCATTCCTCGCTGCTCGAATCCTGCGGTACCACCGGCCGCGCGCCTTACGACAAAGTCCTGACGCATGGCTTCTCGTTGGACGAGCAGGGCCGCAAGATGTCGAAGTCGCTCGGCAATGTTGTGGCACCCCAGAAAGTCATCGACCAGATGGGCGCCGACATTCTGCGCCTGTGGGTCGTCGCGTCCGACTACACGCAGGATTTGCGCATCGGTCCCGAAATTTTGAAACAGATGGGCGATTTGTACCGTCGCTTCCGCAACACGCTGCGTTATCTCCTCGGCGCGCTCGACGGCATGAGTGCCGAAGAACAATTGCCGTTCAAAGAGATGCCGGAGCTTGAGCGCTGGGTTCTGCATCGTCTGTCGGAAATGGACGCGACCATCCGCGCCGACCTCGCCAGGTTCGATTACAACCATGTGCTGACGCAGCTGCACGATTTCTGTAACACCGATCTGTCGGCTTTCTATTTCGATGTGCGCAAGGACAGCCTTTATTGCGACCGTCGCGACAGCACGCGCCGCCGCGCAGCACGAACGGTGATGGAGCATATCTTCGCCTATTTAACGGCATGGCTTGCCCCGATCCTTTGCTTCACCGCCGAGGAAGCGCATCTGATGCGGCATGGCGCGAAAGCCGAGGACAGCCTGCACCTGCACACCTTCCCAGCCGCGCCGAAAGAATGGCGCAACGAGGCGCTGGCGGAAAAATGGGAAAAAATCCGCAACCTCCGCCGCGTGGTGACGGGGGCGATGGAACTGGCCCGGAACGACAAGAAGATTGGCTCCAGCCTGCAGGCGCATCCCACGGTTTACATGAAGCCCGAGCATAAATCCTTGCTTGATGGCCTTGATTTTTCGGAGATTTCCATCAGCTCATCTATCACTTTAACAGCAGGCGCGGCTCCCGCCGGCGCCTTTACATTGCCCGATGTGCCGGATGTCGGGGCCACCATCGAACTGGCTCAAGGCAAGAAATGCGAACGTTGCTGGCAGGTACTGACAGAGGTCGGCGAGCACGCCGATCATCCCGATTTGTGCCATCGCTGCCATGATGCCGTAACACATTTACGCAAGGTGGCAGCATGATCCGCCATCACCGTTTTACCATCGCCTCTTATCTGATGGTTTTTGTGGCGCTGTGCGACCAGCTCAGCAAATGGTGGCTGCTGGACAAGGTGATGCAGCCGCCGCAAACCGTGCCGGTAACGCCGTTTCTCAATCTCGTTCTGGTCTGGAATAAGGGCGTGACCTTTGGCCTTCTCAACCGGTTCGACCATCAATACATCTCCTATTTTCTCGTCGCTGTTGCCGCCGTGATTCTTTTTCTGCTCGGGCGCTGGCTGTGGCGCACCTCCTCGACGCCGGTCGCCATCGGCCTCGGCGCCATCATGGGCGGCGCCATCGGCAACGTCATCGACCGGCTGCGGCACGGCGCGGTGGTCGATTTCCTCGATTTTTATTACCGCGACTATCACTGGTACGCCTTTAATCTGGCTGATGCCGCCATCGTCACGGGCGTTGCGCTTCTGCTGATCGATGGTATGGTAAAGGGGAAATGACCTTGTCTTGTGGTTTTCCCATGAAATTCACCCGTTCCCTGATTGTACTGGCGTTG
>JAATFY010000194.1 GCA_015654915.1 Rhodospirillales bacterium | reverse complement strand
TTTCTTGGGAATTTTGTTACGAAAAATCAATCCTACGTTAATAATGTTGCAAGAATTGGGCGTTCATACAGTCCGGTTTCGTTTTTCTTAACCCTGTTCCCAAACGTCATCCCGGCCAAGCCGAACGCAGTGAGGCGCGAGCCGGGACCCAGTGGCCCTATCGGCCAAAATGCCGCAAAAATATGCGACCGGTTGCGACGGAAAATCAGCCTGGATTCCCGCTTTTCCGCCTACGCTAAAGCTTCGACGGACAAGCGTTCCCAGACCAGCCGAAGCCTCTTGGCGAAGGCTGGCGCGGGAATGACGTAGATGGTAAGTCTAGGCACGAAATTTGATCCCCCGTCCTCTGAACTCTGGCCTCGGCCTCTTTATGCGTCCATCCAATCGCGCGCCCAACCAATTGCGCCCCGTCACGCTCGAGCCCGGCTTCGCGAAATACGCCGAAGGATCGTGCCTCGTGAAATTCGGCGATACGCATGTGCTGTGCACCGCCAGCATCGATGAAAAAGTGCCGCCGTTCCTGCGCAATACCGGTCTCGGCTGGGTCACCGCCGAATACGGCATGCTGCCGCGCGCGACGCATGAACGCACCGACCGCGAAGCGGCGAAGGGAAAACAGTCCGGACGCACGCAGGAAATCCAGCGTTTGATCGGCCGCGCCCTGCGCGCCGTCGTCGACCGCAAACTTCTGGGTGAAATCCAGATCAAGATCGATTGCGATGTATTACAGGCCGACGGCGGCACGCGCACCGCCTCCATCACCGGCGGCTATGTGGCGCTGGGACTTGCCTGCCGTTATCTGATGAAGAGCGGGAAAATTACCGCCAATCCGCTGACCGATTCCGTGGCGGCGATTTCCTGCGGACTCTATAACGGCGTCGCGGTCCTCGATCTCGATTACATCGAAGATTCCGGCGCGCAGGCCGACGCCAATTTCGTGCTGACCGGCTCCGGCGGCATTGTCGAGATTCAGGGCACCGCCGAGCAAACGCCTTTTTCGGACGCGCAATTCCAGAATTTGATGGCGCTTGCGCGCGGCGGCATCGCCGAACTCAGCGAATTGCAGAAGCAGATATTGAGCCCATAGATGCGGCAGTTTGACGGCCATCGCCTCGTCCTCGCGACCCATAATAACGGCAAGCTGCGCGAGTTTGCGGCGCTGCTGGCGCTCTATGTCAAAGACATGGTTTCAGCGGGCGATTTGCGTTTGCCGGAGCCGGAAGAAACCGGAAATACTTTCGCCGACAACGCCATATTGAAAGCCCGAGCTGCGGCGAAACTGTCGGGCAGTCCTGCGCTGGCGGACGATAGCGGATTGTGCGTCACGGCGCTGAACAACCAGCCCGGCATTTATTCGGCGCGCTGGGGCGGACCCGCGAAAGATTTTCAGATGGCGATGAAACGCGTGCATGACGAGCTGGACGGCGCGCTCGACCGGTCGGCGCATTTTATCTGCGTGCTGGCGCTGGCATGGCCGAACGGCGATGCCGAAACATTCGAGGGCCGCGTCGACGGGCATATCGTCTGGCCGCCGCGCGGCGACAAGGGCCACGGCTACGATCCGGTGTTCGTCCCGCTTGGCCATGACCGCACCTTCGGCGAGATGGAGCCCGGCGAAAAACACGCCATAAGCCATCGTGGCATTGCGGTGCGCAGGCTGATTGCCCGCCTGCGTGGGTCGTGAATTGTTAGAATCTTCTTACAGCAGCGTCATTCCGGACGCCCTGCAAGGGCGATCCGGAATCCATGAAGCGCTTTATCGGCAAAACCTGTTCATGGATTCCGTGTTCGCGCTACGCGCGCCACGGAATGACGGAAAAAGTAAATGATGCAAAATCTAGCAATTTATATTCACTGGCCGTTCTGCCGGTCGAAATGCCCTTACTGCGATTTCAATTCGCATGTCGCGTCCACTATCGACCATGCGGCGTGGCGCGAAGCTTACGTAAAGGAACTGGAACATTACGCGCGCCTGCTGCCGGAGCGGCGCATTACCTCGGTTTTCTTCGGCGGCGGCACGCCGTCCCTGATGGAACCCGCGACGGTCGAGATAATCCTGCAAACCATCGCGCGTCTGTGGCCGATGGCCGGCGATATCGAGATTACACTGGAAGCCAATCCGACCTCGGTCGAGGCGGAAAAATTCGCCGCTTTCCGGAAAGCGGGCGTCAACCGGCTGTCGCTCGGCGTGCAATCCTTGCGCGACGATGCCCTAAAATTTCTCGGTCGCGGCCATGATGCGGGACAGGCAAAAGAGGCTATCGAGCTGGCGGCAAAGCATTTCCCGCGTTTTTCCTTCGACCTTATTTACGCGCGGCAGGGCCAGACGCCGGAGACATGGGAAACCGAATTACGCGAAGCCCTGAAATTAGCGAATGGCCATATTTCGCTGTACCAGCTGACTATCGAGCCAAACACCCAGTTTTACACACTGGCCAACCGCGGCGAGAAGCTGACGGCGCCGGATGAACAGGCCGCGCTGATGTTCGAATTGACGCAAAATATTTTGCAGGACGCGGGTATGCCTGCCTACGAAATTTCCAACCACGCAAAAGCAGATGCGGCCAGCCGTCACAACCTGACCTACTGGCATTACGAGGATTACATCGGCATCGGCCCCGGCGCGCATGGACGTTATCGCCTTGCGGGACGACGCTTTGCCACCGAAGACCACCGCGCGCCGGATGTCTGGCTGAAACATGTGCGCGAGGAGGGCCACGGTCTGCGCGTGTGCGATGTGATTGACGGCGTTACCGCGCAGCGCGAAGCGCTGATGATGGGATTGCGTCTAACTGAAGGAATCGCGCACACCGATTGGGATAAAAAATTCGGCGCGGCGCTTGATAATTTTTTGGCACCCGAAAAAATCGCGCGGCTTACGGGCGATGGTTACCTCGTGAATACGGAAAATGCGTTGCAAGCCACGGCGGCGGGATTGCAACGATTAAATGCTGTACTGGAATATTTGCTAAATTAGACGGGGCTCGGCGCCATCTGGGGGCGGGGCCTCGCCTGCAGTGCCGGCCGTGGCGGTGTGACGTCTTTGAGCATGGCGATTTCGAGCGCATTCGGCTTCAAGCTTCTTGTGCTCGTATCTTTCGCTTCTGGCGGTGTCGGAGTATCTGCCGCCGTCATCAGGATCGAGCCTTGCTCGACGCGGGGCCTTGCACCATCAGCAACTTGCGCGAGACTCTTCGGATCGACGTTCGAATTCGTCAGGGTCGTGGCGCCCATTTTTGTATTGGCAAGATTTCCGCTCAGCACCGAGTCACTGAAATTACCGCCACGGATCGAAGCATTGGGGGCCTCTATATCCGCCATAATAACGCGGCTGCCATGCGCGCCATCCAAAGTCATGCCGCGGCCCTGAATGCGGGTCATGTTGGTATCGGTCACGTGGGTTTTGCTGAGGTCCGCATTCGCAGCCTGAGCGCCGCTCAGGTCGGCGTTGGCAAGACCGGCACCGGTAGCCTTGACGAAGTTCATGTTGGTTTCGGCAAGATTGGCGCCCGAGAGATTGGTGCCAGCCAATTTGGCGTAAGATATATTGCCGCCGGACAGATTAACGTTCGAGAGATCGTGGCCGCTTAAATCGGTGCCGGACAAGCCGATTTTGTTGAGTGGCAACATATTGAGGCCGGGCAAATTCTTCAGATCGGCGCCGCCCCATTTCAGAATGTCCCAGCGGTTGAAAGCCTTCAGCGCCGCAGGATCTTTCTTCGCGGTATCGATCAGGATGGTAGCCTGTTCGCGCGGAGTCTTGCCCATCAGTTTGCTGAAGAGGGATTTCGGCTGCGGCTGAAGCTGGCTGCGATGATCGCGGCGCGTCTGTGCCGGACGTGGAAAGGAATCCGAAGCCGGCGTAGGTCTTGGCTCGCTCAAAAGACTATAACGCGCCCGTCCGCCACCCGGCACCGTTTTGCGCGCAATGGTCCAGACGCGGTTTAATTCTTGGTATGCTTGTTTTGGCAGAGCCATAAAACATTCCTTGTTGACGCTCCCAATTTACGCGAGGTCAGTTAACGGAATCTGAATTCGTCTACTAAGTGCTTGAAAGTAAAAGACTTCTATACAATTTAGAACAAATTTTAGGCATCTTCGCAAACGCACAAAAAGCCTCGTAAAGACTGGACTTTCCATCTCGGCCAACACCTCCGTGAGGCCCAACTCTTCAGGGAACCCCTGCAAATAATAAAATGCCGTATAAAAAAACCACCTGAAGTATGCAGACCGCCCCTAATAAACGGCAAAAGTCGCCGGCGCCGGATCGATCACGCGGGTGCCGTCCGGCAAAATCTCGTTAATCGCAAGGCCGCGTTCGACCACGCCGGCAGCCGTCAGGCGGAAAATACCGTCAAGACCGGCAAAACCGTTGGGATTGGTAAGGTCTTTCGCATCGAATGTCCCGTTGCGCTTCGAAAGAACAGCGGCCAGAGCCGTCGCATCGTAAGCCAGCGTTGCGAGGCGCGGCGGTTCCTGCCCGTAGGTCGCGACATAGGCCTTGATGAAATTGCGGCGCCCCGCCGGATCGGATGCCGCGTACCATCCGCTGACCAAAAAATTCGAGCGGCGGCCAAGGCCTTCGGCATCCCACAAACCGGTACCGAGCAAACGTATCCGGTGGCTGTCAAATCCGGCGCGCGCCAACTGTCCGGCGATCAGCGTCAGATCGCCGCCGCCTTCCGGAAGAAACAACGCATCGATCTGATCGCGATAGAGGGCAAGCGCGTGGATATGCGCGTCGCTATCCTGCTTGGCGGGATCGTAGGTTTCCACCGCCGCGATCACGCCCCCGTCGTGCGCGACCGCGCTCCGGAAAATGGGTCCGACCAGAGCGCCGTAGGCGTTGTTGGGAATAAGCGCCGCGAAATGCCGCAAACCGTGCGCCATCGCGTAATTCACGATACGCTCGACTTGCGGCCCGGGCGTAAAACCCATGACGAAGACATTCGGTCCCGCCATGGTTGTGTCCGTCGATAGCGTCAGCATATTGACGCTGGAATTTTGCACCACCGCCTTCACCGCCGGAATATTGGCGGCGAACAGGGGGCCGATCAGAAGCTGCGCGCCGCTGCCGATGGCATCGCGCGCCGCTGTTTCGGCGGAAGCTTCGCCGGCACCTGTATCGCGCGGCATCAATTCAAACCTGTCGTCGCCGGCATCGAACACGGCCTGCTGCGCCGCATTGAGCATGGCCTGGCCGAGACTTGCGTCGCGGCCGGTCAGCGGCAGAAGAATGGCAACCTTGGTTTTGGCGGGCGGAACCGGAAGCGCAGGCGGTGTCGCAAGCGGCGTGGCCTGAACCTGCGCGCGGGGCGCCGCGACGGGCGGCGTCAAAGGCCCGTGTATATGCGAGATATCGGGCGATGTTTGTGAAGACTTGCCATCATGGTCTAGATTGCCGAACCAGCCGGACGGGTTGGCCCAGTCGTTCCTGTCAACCCATTGCTGGTTCGACGCGCACCCGCTCAGCGCGACGCCCAAGACAACAAGCAGGCCCCATGTCGAAAACATCCGTGAAAAAGAAGAAATCATCGCTGGATTATCCGCTGCTGGCCCGAAAACTGATCGAGGCTAGCGGGGATGCGGGGGCAAGTAAACTGCCTGCGGGGCTTTATGTCGTCGCCACGCCGATCGGCCATACCGGCGATATTTCCCTGCGCGCCCTCGTGACTTTGGCAAGCGCGGATATCGTGGCGTGCGAGGATACCCGCATCAGCGGCGCGTTGCTGTCCCGCTACGGCTTCAAAAAGCGCCTGATTTCCTACCATGACCATAACGCCGACGAACGGCGGCCGGAGATTCTGAAACATATCGAAGACGGCGAGGCCGTCGCCCTGATCAGCGATGCCGGCATGCCGCTGATCGCCGACCCCGGTTACCGGCTTGTCCGCGCCTGCCGCGAGGGTGGATATGACGTGACGGTTATTCCGGGGGCCAACGCGGCACTCACGGCTCTCGCAGGCTCCGGCCTGCCGACGGACGAATTTCATTTCGCCGGTTTCCTGCCGCCGAAAACGCGGGCGCGGCAGAAAAATATCGGCGGGCTTAAAAACGTTCCCTCCACGCTGGTTTTTTACGAAGCGCCGCAGCGCCTCGCCGACACGCTGCGCGATCTTGCGGATATTCTGGGGAACGAACGCGAAGCTGCGGTGGCGCGCGAACTGACCAAGCTGTTCGAGGAAACGCGGCGCGGCACGCTGCAGGAACTGGCGGTTTTTTACGGCGCGAATGCACCCAAAGGCGAGATCGTGGTTATCGTGGGGCCTGCAGCGGTCGATGTCGCTCCGGCGCATGATCTTGACGCGATATTGAAAAATTATCTGCGCACGATGAGCGTGCGCGACGCCGTCAGCGCCGCCTGCGCCGTGACCGGCCTCAAGAAAAGCGAGGTTTACACGCGGGCCTTATGGCTGGCCGGAAAGAACAGCGGATGAAAAAGGATACTTACCGTAGGGGATTATCCGCCGAGGCTTTGTGCCGCGCCGCTTTGCGGCTGAAGCTTTACCGCGTTCTGGCGTCGCGCTACCGCTCGCCGCACGGCGAGATCGATATCGTCGTTGCGCGGGGAAAAACTCTGGCTCTGGTCGAGGTCAAGGCACGGCCGTCGGCCCGCGAAGCCATCGAAGCGATAACGCCGCACCAGCGCGCGCGGCTTGAACGCGCCGCCGGCGATTTTCTGGCTCGCCATGCGCAGTTTAACCGTCATAATGTGCGCTTCGATGTGATGCTGGTGGCGCCGCGCCGCTGGCCGGTGCATATTAAGGACGCCTGGAGGCCGGGGGATTGATGAAAATCGCGTTTCAAATGGATGCGCTGGCGCGTCTCAACACCAAATTCGACAGCACGCTTTATCTGGCGCGTACGGCGGCGTTGCGCGGGCATGAACTGTTCCACTATGAGCCGGCGCAATTGAAGATGGATATTGCCGGAACAGCTACGCGCATCGCGGCCTGCGGCCATACCCTGAAATTCAACGAAGGCGCCGAAAATCCGTGGAGCCTCGGCGAAAAACGAACGCTCGAGCTTAAAAATTTCGACATCATCCTGATGCGGCAGGATCCGCCGTTCGACCTCGCCTACATCACCGCCACGCATATTCTCGAACATATCGCGAATAAGGTCCGCGTCATCAATGACCCTGCCGGTGTCCGCAACGCGCCGGAAAAACTTCTGGTCACCTATTTTCCGCAACTGATGCCGCCGACGCTGATTACCCGCGACCGCTTTGCTATCGAGGAATTCCGCAAAAAACACGACGATAATATCATCATCAAGCCGCTCTACGGCCATGCCGGTCACGGCATTTTCCACCTCAAGCCCGGCGACGACAATTTGCCTGCCCTGATCGAAACCATGGCGGCGATGAACGAGGAGCCGTGGATGATCCAGAAATTCCTGCCGATTGGTGAACTCGGCGACAAACGTATTGTCATGGTGGATGGCGAGCCGGTCGGCGCTTACAAACGTTTTCCGGCGCAGGGCGATATGCGCGGCAATGCCCGCGTCGGCGCGCGCACGGAAGCAACGACGATGACCGAGCGCGATCAGGAAATTTGCGCGGCGCTGGCGCCGGTGCTGAAAGAACGCGGGCTTTTTCTGGCGGGCATCGATGTCATCGGCGATTACCTGACGGAGATCAACGTGACCTCGCCGACCGGCCTTGTCGTCGCGGAT
>JAATFY010000216.1 GCA_015654915.1 Rhodospirillales bacterium | reverse complement strand
GATCAAGACGCCCCGGCCGATCTGCAGCACCTCGTAACTGTGGATGACCCAGTCGCGCGAGTTTTTATTGATTTTCGATTGGTGGTAGATAACGAGCGTAAAAACTTCCAGCAGCATGCAGGAAATCAGAAAAGTGATAAGAAAATATTTCTTCGTGGGCTGCAGCGAAGAAAACATGCGATCTCTACGTTATCGTGGCAATGGCGGTCAGAGTAACATCATTGGGCCGGATCATGCAAACCCTTCTGCGGAAAGGATTTTCTTGGGCCGCGCGCGTTTATTTTCTACGAGAAGATACAGGATTTAGCAGGCCGTCCAGAAAAGCATCGGTAATGCCCGCGACACGGGACAGGCTTGGAAGTTCTTGATACATGTCGTGATAAGGCAACTCGCGCAAGTGCCGCAGGCGAACGGCGGTTAATCCGATCAGCAACCCCATTATCAGCAGCATAAAAACGGCAATCGTCAGGGCCGCGGCATAAGGGTCCAGACCATAGTGGATCAGGCCGAAATAGGCGGCGGCCAATCCGGCGACCAGTATAACGCAACCCATTATCGCGCTGACCACCACCAGGGCCACGACGCCCGTTACGCCGGAAAGAAACCGGCGTAACAAAGCGACATTGGCGAAGGTGCTGCCGACCGTTGCTATGCTAAGCAGCTTACCTAACATCGATACAATACTCGCTGATGTGTTGGACGGATGCGATGATTTAGCGGCGAAAAAGCACGCCGAGAACGAATCCGACGCCGAGCGCAATCGCGCTCGACTGGAGCGGATTATCGCAGATCTTCGTCTTGACCGATCCTGCGACGTCCGCGACGCTCTGCGTGGCCGAGTCTGCCAAATCGTGAACCTGCTGGCCCGCCTGGCGCGCCATAGTTTGCAGATCGTCTTTGACGTTCTCGGCGGTGCCGCGGATATCGTCCTTGACGCGGCGTGCGCCGTCTTTCAAATCGGTCGCGGCGGCGCGGCCGTTCTTTTCGCCGAATTCGTCCTTCGATGTAGCCGATGCCGTAAACATGGTGGTCTCCTTTTTGAGTTGCGGATTACAGAACACGGATAGCAGTTTACCTTGCGGCCCTCTGATCCGGCGTGTAGTCGATTTCGACTTCGACGCGGCGGTCTTTCTGCAAGCAGTCGATCAACTCAGGCCGTGACAGATTGCTCGGGCAATCGGTTGCCGGCGCGCGGGCCCCGAGCCATCTTGTATCAGCCACTTGCGTATTGATGATGCCGCGGGCGACAAGGTATTTCCTGACATTCTCGGCGCGTTTCTTGGACAGTTTTTCGTTATAGGCCGGATTGCCGATACGATCGGCGTATCCGACGATGCGGGCGCCCTTGACCTGACTGTCGGAGCGCAGCGCATTGGCCAGCGTATCGAGACGGTCTCTCATTTCCGGCGAGAGGCTGGCAAGATTGAAGCCAAAATAAACCGTGCGTTCTTCCCGCGAGAGGGAAGCGGCTTGATGAAGCTCGGTTCGGACCTGCGGGGCAACAACATCGGTCGCGCACATGTCATAGCCGTTTACCCATTTCGTACGGACACACGCGCCGGACGACGACCTTACGATCGTTCCGGTCGCCTCGTCGTGAACCACATCGCGCGCATCGGCGACCTGAAACGATTTTCCGGATTCGAGGTATGTTCCGGTGGCGGCATAAGATGCGCCGGCGGACAGCAAGAGAAGAACGCCGGTAAGCAGGACTCTCTGGTTAATCATGGGAATCTCCTGAGTGATGATGGTACGCGATGGACTCAACGAGCCATAAAGGTGCCGTTGATTTCATCAGAAAACGATGGCGGGAAGAGGCCGAAAGCGTAAAGAGGCCATTAAATTTCCTCTTTATGGGTTTTTTATATACCCCTTCCCGAACCCTATTCTTTTTTGATGCGGCAGGTTGCTTAGATTGGGCTCTGCACCGAATCCGAGGAGGATCCCCATGCTTAAACTTCGCCTGACCTCCAATCTCATGATTATCGGCACGGTTCTTGGGTTATTCGCCCTTTCCGCAATGGCGGACGCCGGGGCTCAAACCAGCCAAAGTCTGGGTTCGCTTCACAGCAGTGATTTAAGAACCCCTCCGGCTTCTTACGACGGCATGCAGCCGGGAACGCCGCAGGTTTCTTCCGACACGTCCTTGCAGCCGGTGCAGAGCGGCTCCGTGGTCTACATTACGGGGGGAATTGGCGATGAAGAGCGCAGCACGCTGAAAGCCGTCGAAAAAGATTATAACCTGCACATCACCAGCGCGGGAAAGACCGGCGAATATGTGGGCGATACGCAAGTCGTCATTACGGACCGCGACGGAAATCGACTGGTCAACGCCGCCTCCGGGCCTTTGTTCTATGCCCGCCTGCCGGCAGGAACCTATACGGTC
>JAATFY010000212.1 GCA_015654915.1 Rhodospirillales bacterium | reverse complement strand
TACGATGCGGCCAGTCCATATCGCTCCAGTTATCGGAGACAAGACCGCGCAAGGGGAACCATTCGAAATAACGCCCGCCCGCGAAAACGACGATCAGCAGAACGGCGAACAGGAAACTGGGAATGGCGTAGCCCGCGATAATCGCGGCGCTGGTCCAGATATCGAATTTGGTGCCGTCCTTCACCGCCTTGCGGATGCCGAGCGGTATGGAAATCAGATAGACCAGCAAAGTTGTCCAAAGACCGATCGATATCGACACCGGCATTTTGCTGACGACCAGATGAAACACGCTTTCATCGCGGAAATAGGACTTTCCGAAATCGAAACGCATGTAGTTCCAGATCATTAGGCCGAAACGTTTATAGAGAGGCATATCGAAACCGAACTGGTGTTCCAATTCCTTGATCAGTTCCGGATCGACGCCCTGGGCGCCGGGGTAGCGCGAACTCACCGCAGCCTCAACGGTTTTCATCTGCTGCCCGCCCGGCATCGCGGTGTCGCCGGTCGCCGAGCCGCCGAAACGTGCCGTGGCGGCGACATCGGTGCCGTGCAATTTGGCGATAATCTGCTCGACGGGGCCGCCGGGGGCCGCCTGCACGATCAGGAAATTCAGCGTCATGATCCCGAACAGGGTCGGAATGATGAACAGCAACCGGCGGAGGATATAAGCGAGCATGGCAGGACATTAAAGATCATGGCCCGTTTGTTCAACCAGAGGTTTTGTTGTAGTCTTTCTACGTCACCCCCCGCGACCGGCTTCGCTAAAGCTACGCCGGTCTTGGAAACAAGTCCGCCGAAGCTCGCAGAGCGTAGGCGGAAGGCGGGGGTCCATCTTGGACAAAAATGGATGCCCGCCTGCGCGGGCATGACGAAAAAGAAAGGCAAAAGAAATGACCGAAGCATCATCCGCCCGACGTGCCGATCCGAGGCTGCTCGAGATCCTCGTCTGTCCCGTTACCAAAACGCCGTTGCGTTACGACGCCGCGCAGCAGGAGCTGATCAGCGACAAAGCCAGACTGGCTTTCCCAATCCGCGAAGGCATTCCCATCATGCTGGTCGACGAAGCGCGGAAGCTGGACGATTGATGTCCGATTTTATGGAACTTGCGCTGCAGGAAGCCGAAGCCGCCGCCTTGCGCGGCGAGGTGCCGATCGGCGCGGTGCTGGTCTCGTCCGACGGAAAAACTCTGGCGCGCGCGGGCAACCGTACCGAGGAACTCGCCGATCCGACCGCGCATGCCGAAATGCTTGTCATCCGCGAAGCCGCAAAAGCCGCCGGATCGCCGCGCCTGAACGATTGCGATTTGTATGTGACGCTCGAGCCCTGTGCCATGTGTGCGGCCGCCATCAGTTTCGCCCGTCTGCGCCGCGTCTATTTCGCGGCGTACGATCCCAAGGGCGGCGCCATCGATCACGGCCCGCGCTTTTTCAGCCAGATCACTTGCCACCATGCGCCCGAAACCATCGGCGGCATGGAAGAACATCGTGCCGGCGAGTTGCTGAGGAAGTTTTTTGCAGAGAGGCGTTAGTTAAATCACCGGTTTATATGGTTAACTTTATCGAAGGCCTTGAACCGGCAGACTCGTTGCTGCAAGTATTGAGGCGTGGTAATCAGGAACCATAATTCGTGAATTTTTAAAGAGGAGATTCGAATGACAACGAATTCGTATAATTCGCAAATCGGGCAACGCCTTCAGGAAATGCACTATTACGCCAGTCAGATGCTCACGCCTCAACATGAGGACGTGCGGCCTGCCGCGGAAGCAGCCTACCAGGCTTTACGCAATACGAATGCGAAGTTGGGAAAAACCAGCGCGGAGGTTAATACTTCGGAGGATGAACTGAATGCTTCTTACGCTTTCGTCTCAAGACAACTCCAGCAAGTTGCATATGAAACGTTCAGGGACGACAAGAAATCAGGACCTATCCGGTTGGCGGCCATTGTCGAATATACGGCGCTCATCGACAGGCAGATTGAAAGAGCCAAGCCGGTCATGGCGGCGGAGCCCGGCTAAGCCGCCTTCGTCTGACCAACCGCGCGCCAGCCGATATCGCGGCGGCAAAAACCTTCCGGCCAGCTGATTTTATCGACCGCTTCATAGGCGCGCGCCTGCGCCTCGGCAATCGTAGCGCCCGTCCCTGTGACAGCTAATACGCGCCCGCCATTGGCGGTGATATTTCCCGCCGCATCGCATTCGGTTCCGGCGTGGAAAACATAGGTGTCGGCCACTGTCGCCGCCTGATCCAATCCGCGAATGACGGTGCCTTTTTTATAAGCGCCGGGGTAACCCTGCGCCGCCATGATCACGCAGAGGGCGGCGTAGTCGTGCCAATGGATGTCGATGCCATCCAGCATACCTTTGCTGGCGGCATAAAGCAGCGACAGCAAATCCGATTTCAGCCGCGGCAACATCACTTCGGTTTCCGGATCGCCGAACCGCGCGTTGAACTCGATCAGTTTCGGGCCGGTTTTTGTCATCATCAATCCGGCGAACAACACGCCGGTAAAGGGGCGACCCATCTCGCGCATGGCCTTCACGGTGGGGTTTATAATCTCGCGCATGATGCGGTCCTGTATGGCATCATCGACGATGGGCGCGGGCGAATAGGCGCCCATGCCGCCGGTATTCGGGCCTTTGTCGTCGTCATAAACCGCTTTGTGATCCTGCGCCGCCGTAAAAGGAACGGCAATCTCGCCGTCGCAGAGCGCGAAGAAACTGACTTCCTCGCCTTCCATGAATTCCTCGATAACAACCGATGTTCCCGCGTCGCCGAAAACTTTCTTTCCCATCGCATCGTCGATGGCGAGCAAGGCGTCGTCCAACGTCAGCGCAACGGTCACGCCTTTACCGGCGGCGAGCCCGTCGGCCTTTACGACAATCGGCGCGCCCTGCAGGCGGACATAACTCCGCGCCGCATCGGCATCGGTGAAGCGCTGGTAAGTTGCGGTCGGCACGCCAGCCTTGGCGCATAAATCTTTCATGAACCCTTTGGAACCTTCGATCTCGGCGGCCAGCTTGCTCGGACCAAAACAGGTGATGCCTTCGGCGCGCAATTCATCGGCAAGGCCGAGCGTTAGCGGCAATTCGGGACCGATGACTACGAAATCGATTTTGTGCCGGCGGCAGGCGCCGACGATATCCGGAATTTTATCGACGGCAATTGGCAGGCATTCGGCGACGGCAGCGATACCCGCGTTACCGGGCGTGCAATAGAGTTTATCGCATAGCGGCGATGCGGCGATCGACCGGCACAGCGCGTGTTCGCGCCCGCCGCTTCCTACAACCAGAATTTTCATCCTACCCTCGCTTTTCGGCTCCGCAGGCGCTATGATTTCCCATGCCCAAACCGCCTATGCAACCCCCTTCGAATCCGCCTGTTTCACAGGGCGATTTGCTCGACCAGCCGCGCCCCGGCAGCAATCTGCCGGAATTCAGCGTCGGCGAAATCTCGAAACTGTTGAAAAAAACGGTCGAGGAAACTTTCGGACAGGTGCGCGTTCGTGGCGAGATCAGCGGGCTGAAAGCCGCGCCCAGCGGCCATGTTTATTTCGACCTCAAGGATCAGGACGCCGTGCTGGCTTCGGTCTGCTGGAAGGGTCAGGTCGGCAAGCTCGGCCTGAGACTGGAAAGCGGCATGGAAGTCATCTGCACCGGACGACTAACGACCTACATGATGCGCTCGAATTATCAGTTGGTGGTGGAGCGTGTCGCGCTTGCGGGTATGGGCGCGCTGCTCAAACTGCTGGAGGAACGCAAAAAACGGCTGGAAGCCGAAGGATTATTCAATCCCGCGCGGAAACAATTGCTGCCGTTCTTGCCGGAAGTTATCGGCGTCGTGACCTCGCCGACCGGCGCCGTGATCCGCGACATTCTGCATCGTCTTGCTGACCGTTTTCCGCGCCGTGTGCTGGTCTGGCCGGTGATCGTGCAGGGGGAGGGTTCGGCGCAACAGATTGCGGCGGCTATCGAGGGATTTAATGCGCTGCCCGAAAACGGCCCTGTACCGCGTCCGGATGTGTTGATCGTGGCGCGCGGCGGCGGCTCGGTCGAAGATTTGATGGCCTTCAACGAAGAAATTGTCGTCCGTGCCGCAGCGGCCAGCGACATTCCGCTGATCTCTGCCGTAGGTCATGAAACCGACACGACGCTGATCGACTTCGCGTCCGATGTCCGTGCGCCGACGCCGACGGCAGCGGCGGAAATGGCCGTGCCGGTGCGTGCCGATTTGCTGGCGCAGGTGATGGATGACGGCAGGCGCTTATGGGATTATATGCGCCGCATGCTGGATGACCGGCGTGAGCGGCTTAACCTCACCAGTCGCGCGCTTGGCGATCCGATGCGGGCGATTGAGCCGTTGTTGCAGCGGCTTGATGAGAAAGCCGAGCGCCTGACGCTGGCGTGGGAAGGCTATTTCGACCGCCGTACCGGACACGTCGCCGAAGCGGGCGGGAAACTTCGCCATCCGCGCGAATTGCTGCAACTGGCGGCGCAGCGCCTTTCTCATCTCGATCACAAAATGCAGGGTGGCTGGCGCGAAGGATTTTTACGCAAGCAAAATCGCCTCGAAACGCTCGGGGCGGTGCTTGGTCATTTATCACCAAAAGCGGTTCTGGGACGCGGCTATGCGCTGGTGCAGGATGCTGCAGGGCATGTCGTGACCAGCCGCGATCAGGTCAAGCGCAGCGACAAAATCAGAATCGAATTCCGCGACGGCTCGCGCGGCGCGGTTATCGAGGATTGATGTGTATGTCGTCATTCCGGGGCGCGCGAAGCGCGAACCCGGAATCCATGGCGCGATGCCAGTCGACAGAGCTCTCCATGGATTCCGGATCATCCCTTCGGGATGTCCGGAATGACGTAAAAGTAAGCTTTACTATTTGAGCAGCCTTTGCATCGCTTCCGGATCATCGAAAACAAGCTTCACCGGAAAAGATGTGATCACGCTGCGCATGTTGTCCGGTAGGCGCACCCAGTCTTTTTCGGTCGTCAGGAGTTGAGCGCCTTGCGTGGCAGCCCGCAATTGCAAATCATTCAAATCCTGCGCATTGAAGAAATGGTGGTCAGGAAAATCATGCGTGCCCGTAAGCGTCAATCCCGCTTCGCGGCAGGTCCGGTAGAATTTCTCCGGCCTGCCGATACCGGCGAAGGCAAAAAACTTTTGCGCCTTCGGAAAATTCTTCGGCAAATCCGGCTGCAGGTGAGCGTGTACTATCTGGACTTTCGTCACTCTCGCGTAAGCGGGAGTCCCGTTTTCTTTTAAACCAAACGGGATGCCCGCTTTCGCGGGCATGACATTAGAGGGGTAGGGGGTAATCACGATAATCGCCGCAACGCGTTTCAAGGCCTCATCCAGTGTCTCGCGCAGGGGACCGGCGGGGATAAGGCAGCCGTTGCCGAGACCCGTTTCGCCGTCGATTACCAGAAAAGAAATGTCAGGCTGCACCGAAGGATTCTGCAAACCATCATCCATAATAATATGCGTCCCATGCGTTTCGGCGGCGTGAATAGCGGCAGCGCGGTCGCGCCCGACCCATGTAGGGGCCGCACGGGCCAGCAATAATGCCTCGTCACCGACTTCATGGGCTGTCTGACGCGCTGGATCGACTTGCAAAGGACCGGACTCGCTGCCGCCGTAACCGCGTGTGACGAAAACCGGCTTCGCGCCATTCTGTTGCAGCATCTGCGCCAGCGCCAGCGCCGTCGGGGTTTTTCCGGCGCCTCCGGCAACGATATTGCCAATACATATAACGGGAATTTTCGCGCGGTAAGGTGAAGTCACGGCGCGCCGCACCGCGCCGCCCGCACGATAGATCAGCGATAGGGGTGACAACAACGTCGCAATCAGCCCTGCATGTTGATACCAAAAGGACGGAGCTTTCATGCCGCGTTCCTGTTTGGAAATCTCAACCACGGTTCCAGTTCCTGCATAATCTGGTCCAGCACGTGGCGTTTCTGGTCGGCGAGGACGCGTGCGGTTTGCGCATAACGGGTGCGCTCTGTGGCATCGGACAGCAGCCGGTCGATGGTGAAGGCAAGCTCGTTGGCATTTTGCAACTGGATAGACGCATTTTGCCGGATGAACTCCCGCGCCATCTCGGAAAAATTGTGCATATGGGGGCCGAAGATAATCGCGCAGCCCAATTGTGCCGGTTCGATGGGGTTATGGCCTCCCAGCGCGACGAAAGAACCGCCGATGCAGGCGATGGGGCTCAACCGATAAAACAATCCCAACTCGCCCATGGTGTCGGCGAGATAAATGCCCGTATCCGGCGCGATATCCTCGTTTTTGGAACGCTGTGCAAAACCCATGCCCGTTTCGCGAATGCGCTGCGCGACTTCCTCGCCGCGCGTGGCATGGCGCGGGACGATGATGGTCAGAAGGCTCGGGAATTTTGCGCGCAATTTCTGATGTGCTTCCAATGCGATGTCTTCTTCGCCGCGATGGGTCGAGGCCATCACCCACGCCATGCGTCCGGCCATCGTCTGCTTGAGTTGTGTCAATTGCTGTTCATCGCAGGGCAGGGGTTTGGCGGCGTATTTCAGATTGCCGAAGCAGCGCACCGGTTTTGCGCCCAGCGACTCGAACCGCATGCGTTCGTCCTCCGTCTGCGTCAGACACAAAACAAATGTGCCGAGAATTTCCTTCGCCCAGCCTCTGGCTTTCTGCCAGTTGCGGAAAGATTTTTCCGACATCCTGCCGTTCAGCAAGACGGCGGGGATCAGACGCAGCCGCAAATCCGCCAGCATGTTGGGCCACAATTCGGATTCGATCCACAATACGAAATCCGGTTTCCAGTGATCGAGAAAGCGCTTTACGTAAGGCAGGCGGTCGACCGGCATATATTGATGAATGACTTTCGGCGGCAAGCGCCCTTGCAGCATCCGCGCCGAGGTCACCGTGCCGGTGGTCACCAAGATGTGCGTTTCGGGATAGGCGTCGCGCAGCCGTTCGATCAGTGTCATCAGTGAGGCCGCTTCGCCGACGCTGGCGGCATGGCACCAGATCAGGCGACCTTCCGGACGCGGCACGGATGCATGGCCGAGGCGCTCGGCAAAACGCGCCTTGTCCTCGCGCCCTTCCATGCGGCGTTTCAGCAAATAAAGACCGATGGCCGGTGCGCCCAGATCGGTCAGAAGTCGGTAAGCACAAGACAGCATCGGGCCAGCCTGCCATCACTTGCACATGAGCGCCAGCGCATGTTGCCCCCAGCGGCACAGACAGTTGCGAAGGCGGGCAATGCGCTTGATGGCTTCGGGCGTGGGGGCTTGCAGGTGATCAAGAAATTCCCGTGTGCAGGCTTCCCATGAGAAACCCTCGGCAAACCGGCGGGGCAGGGACGGGTCGTCGGGCAAAGCCAGGGCGCGGGTAACTGCTTGTTCAAGGTCGGAATCGAGAACGGCAAAACGGCGCGTGGTTTCTTCGGCGAAAACATCGACGGGGCCCGGGGCCGGATAACTGGCGATCCGCAGACCTGCGGCGCAGGCCTCCAGCAGCACGAGGCCGAACGTGTCGGTGGTGGAAGGAAACACGAACAGGTCCGCCGCGGCATAATGGCGGCCGAGCGCCTCGCCGGACATGGGGCCAAGAAAGTATACCGCTTTGTACTCCGCGGCCAGCATCGGCAAGTCCGGCCCGTCGCCGATAACGACTTTGCTGCCGGATGATTTAAGGTCGAGAAAGGCGCGGAGATTTTTTTCGACCGCCACGCGCCCGACATAAAGCAGGATAGGCCGTGGCATCGTGGCATAGGCTTCGAGCGTTTTGCCGCAGGGCCGGAAAATACCGGTATCGACGCCGCGCGACCAATGCACGATGCGGCGGAATTTCCGCCGTTGTAGTTCTTCGGCAATAGAATTCGTCGCCACCATGATCGCGCTCGACGGCGTATGGAAACGCCGCAATACGGCATAGGCCAGAACGCGCGTGAATCGGGCGAAGATTTTTGGAACCCGTGCCGCAAGATATTCGGGAAAACGGGTGTGGTAGGATGTCGTGAAAGGTAACCTTTGTTCCAGACATAGGTTGCGTGCGCTCCACCCCAGCGGCCCCTCGGTGGCGACATGGATGAAATCGGGCCGGAAGGCTTCGACTATGCGGCGCAGGCGCGGGCGGGCGAAAAATTCCAGTTTGATGGAGGGATAAGATGGTGCGGACACCGCGTTCCAGAGTGCCGGATCGGGGCCGACAATTCTGACCTCATGCCCCTGTTTCCGGCATTCGCGTGCCGTCGCTTCCAGCGTCCGCACCACGCCGTTGATTTGCGGATGCCACGCGTCGGAGATAATCAGGATTTTCATGGACAGGCCAAACCGCGCAAATCAAGCCGCGATCATTTCGGCTTTGCCGGAGAGGTCGCTTTCCACTGCGTCCAACAACTCGTCGCGCTCGTCGGCCCAGTGAATAATCGATAGTTGGCCCTGCATATCCTCGACCATGGCAGTGCAGGATTCGACCCAGTCGCCGTCGTTGCAATAAAGCACGTCGCCGATCTGCCGCATTTCGGCGTGATGGATATGGCCGCAAACCACGGCGTCGACTTTATGGTAGGCAGCCCGTTCGGCAATGAAATGCTCGAAGGTGCTGATATGCTCGACGGCATTCTTGACCTTGTGTTTCAGATAGGCCGACAGCGACCAGTAGGGGAATCCCAGTTTGCGCCGTATGGCGTTGAAAACGGTGTTGAGCACAAGGGCAAATTCGTAAGCCGTGTCGCCGAGATGGGCCAGCCATTTGGCGCAGCCCATCACCGCGTCGAACTGGTCGCCGTGAAGGATAAGCAGCCGCTTGCCGGCGGCGGTTTCATGAACGACTTCGTTGGTGACGAACACGCCGCCGAAATGCAGGCCGCAGAAGTCGCGCGCGAATTCGTCATGATTGCCCGGCACATAGAAAACTTCGGCGCCCTTGCGCGCACGGCTCAGGATTTTCTGTACGACGTCGTTATGCGCCTGCAGCCAGCACCACCGCTTGCGCAATTGCCAACCGTCGACGATGTCACCGACAAGGTAGAGATAGTCGGATTCCGTATGTTTCAGGAAATCGAGCAGCAATTCGGCCTTGCAACCGCGGGTGCCGAGATGGATATCGGATATCCAGATGGAACGAAAACGGAGGACTTTGCCAGGATGGTCATCGAGACCTGGCTTTACGAGTTCCGGCGGCAGGGGCTGTGGAGGCAGCTTGCGGTAGTCGTCGGGCATCGGTGAGTGAGCCAAATCGAATCAGCGTGCGCATTGTATCCTAAACGGCGGCGACCGTCATTCCTTCGATGCGTAAAGTCGGCGCATCAATACCGTGAAGAAACTCCAGATTATTGGCAGCCGTCATATTGCTGAACATGTCC
>JAATFY010000186.1 GCA_015654915.1 Rhodospirillales bacterium | reverse complement strand
TATCCCATGTGCCATAGAGGCATATTGCTTTGTCACTTTTCACTGGTCAGTTGCGCTGAGGTGAGGTAAAAAGCCTTATTCCCCACATGTTTATAATCTAGTCCAACGCGAAAGCGGTGGACGGGGGATTGTGACCGGAAGGTAAGCTTAGGAGTGTAGCTCAATTGGTAGAGCGTCGGTCTCCAAAACCGAAGGCTGCGGGTTCGAGCCCCTCCACTCCTGCCAGTTAAGATGAATGGATTATAAGGACGGAAAAACATGTCGCAGGATGTAAACGCCGACGTCAAGGACAAGCCCGGATTTAATCCGGTCGAGTTTGCGCGCGAAACGCAGCGCGAGATCATCAAGGTCACGTGGCCGACGCGGAAAGAGACGCTGGTGACGACGGTGATGATCGTCGTCATGGCGTTGGTTGTCGGGCTGTTTTTTCTCGCGGTGGATTCCGCGCTCGGTTTCGGCATCAGCCGTATTTTGGGAATGAACTCATAATGGAAAACGCAGACGCAGCCGGAGCAACCGCAAAGAAAGAATCGAAAGAGGAACCCATGTCGCATCGCTGGTACGTCATCCACGTCTATTCGGGCTTCGAAAAGAAAGTCGCCCAGTCCGTTCGCGAAACCGCGACCAAGAAGGGCCTCGAGGATTATTTCTCGGAAATCCTCGTGCCCACAGAGGAAGTCGTCGAAGTCCGCCGCGGCGCCAAGGTCAATGCCGAGCGTAAATTCTTCCCGGGCTACGTCCTCATCAAGATGGATCTGAGCGATGAAAGCTGGCACCTCGTCAAGAACACGCCGAAAGTCACGGGCTTTCTCGGCGGCGGTGGGCGTCCCGCGCCGATTTCCGAAGCCGAGGCGCAGCGCATCCTCAATCAGGTTCTGGAAGGCGTCGAGCATCCCAAGCCTTCGGTTACCTTCGAAGTCGGCGAGCAGGTGCGCGTGGCCGACGGTCCGTTCGCCTCGTTCAACGGCACGGTCGAGGAAGTGGACGAAGACAAGGCCCGCCTCAAGGTTGCGGTATCGATCTTCGGACTCGCCACGCCGGTCGAGCTGGAATACAGCCAGGTTGAAAAAGTCTGACCCCCATGAATATTGTCATCCGCGCCGCTACGGCTGATGATGAAGAAAAAACCGTTGCTCTGTGGCGCTCTTGCGACTTGGTGGCGAGTTACAATGATCCGGCGCAGGATTTTCGCTTTGCCCGCGCTAAACCTAACTCGGATATTCTGGTCGGCCTTGATAACAAAAATAATATCGTCGGTAGCGTGCTAGTTGGTCATGATGGCCACCGCGGCTGGGTCTATTACGTCGCAACCACCTTGGATCAGCGCCAGCAGGGCATTGGAAGACGCATGGTGGAAGCAGGCGAGCAGTGGCTGCGTGAAAGGAAAATCCGGAAAGTCATGTTGATGATCCGCGAAACCAATACGCAGGTTATTGATTTCTATAAACGCCTTAATTTTGAAATCGCGCCGCGTATCGTCATGGAAAAATGGCTGAAAGACAGCTAAAGCTTGTTTGCCAGATTTTCTATCACTGAATCCCAATCGCCATATTTCGGCTGACGCAGCAAGGTTGCTCTTGCGTACCACGGCGTTGTCGTGCCGGATGTGCCCCAGCGCCAGTCGGGGCTGTATTGCAGAAGTAGATATGTTGTGACGTCGAGCGCTCCGGCCAGATGTGCGACCGAGGTGTCCACGGTGACGAGGCAATCCAGCTGCCGTAGCAGCGCCGCCGTATCGGAAAAATCACCGATGAGATTGCCGAGCGCTGTTACAGGTGTCCCGTCCGTAATTTCTTCCAGACCCACGCCGGTGAAGGGCGCGTAGAATTCGGCTTTCGCCTGCGCGAACAGGGGCGCGAAACGGTCGAGAGAGATTGAGCGCTCATGGTCGCGCTCATGCGTCGGCGAACCGGTCCAGACTAAGCCAATCTTTTTCACATCCGCTTTGGCATCGGGAAGTCTTGGCTCGTCCGGCGCGCGCAGATAGGGCGCAGGCGGCGCTTCGGCGGGCGCGTATTTCCGTGTTGCCAGCGGCAGCGACATAAGCGGCAGGTAGTAATCGGCCTCGGGCAGGGGATCGCGTTCGGAAAAAACCTTGCCGGATAAATTATCCGCCAGCAGGCGCTGTAACGGTTTCTGCACTACCCACAGAATCTCGGCGCCCGCATCGGCCAGCAGTTTTCCGTAGCGGCAGAACATGATCGTATCGCCGAGGCCTTGCTCGGCCAGCAGCATGAGTTTTTTTCCGGCAAGATTTTCACCGCGCCAGCGCGGGCAGGCAGGACGCACACGTAACGCCGCCGGCAATTCCAGCCGTGCTTCGTAAAGCGTCCAGCCCGCCGCGTAATCGCCCGCCAGCAAACGCGCCATGCCTTCGTCGCGGCGGATCGTCAGTAAATCGCCGAGGGCACGCGCCTTGGCAAAAAATTCCCATGCCGTGTCGAAATCCAGCCGGTCAATCGCAAGATTGGCGAGATTGGACAGGATTTGCTGGTCGGCAGGATCAAGCTGTAAAGCTTCCTGAAATGTTTTTGCGGCAGCTTCGAATTTTCCCTGCTTGCCGAGCGCAAGGCCGAGGCTGTTCAGGGCCTGCGCTTTCGGTGCGCCGAATTCATAGGCGCGATGCGCCATGGCTTCGGCTTCGCCGAAACGGCCCTGCTTGCGATAGATGTTCGACAGGTTGCCGCAGGCATCGCCCTGTTCGGGTTTCAAATCGAGGCTGCGTTCCAGGCTGTCCGCGGCGTCATCGAGTTTGCCGAGATTTTCCTGTGCGGTGCCGAGATTGAACCAGAGTTGCGGCTGATGCGGAAAAAGTCCGGTCGCTTCGGTAAAAGTGTCGGCTGCCGCTTGCCAATCCGACAGCGCAAGTTCGGATAATCCCTTAATAAGGTAATGCTGGAATTCCAGCGTGTTGCTTTCGGCGTAGGCCGCAATCGAATCACGCGCGTCGGCGAATCTCTTTTGCCGGAGAGCGGCGAGGGCTTTGGCGACAAAATCTTCGGTCATGCTGGTGTCGGAGGAGAAAGAACAAACTATTTTTTCTCTATACCATAAAAGGCTAAAAACTTACCTGAAACCGCTGTCGGAATAATCCATATTTCCAGCCAAAAAATACATACCTAAAAATAGCAGGTAAGAAATTACCAATATATTCGGGCAAAAAACGCTGGACTTGCAGGGGATTCTTGATTACATATCTGCCCATGACGCAGGTGTGGGAGGTTAGCCTCGAAGATGGCCTGAGGAGACCGTACCACGCTAATGCACCCCGAAGGGAAACCCGAAGGATGCATCGATAAGGGCAAAACCCCCTTTAAGTCAGCTGGATGAGTTTGGAAGCGCCTTTGGTGCTGCCGGCTCTGTTTCTATATGGCCCGCGCGGCTTTTGGCCGCGTGCGACTTTGAGGGAGTAAGCTATGGCAAAAGAAATCGTTGGTCTTATCAAATTGCAGGTGCCCGCGGGCGCCGCAAATCCGTCGCCGCCGATCGGACCTGCTCTGGGTCAGCGCGGCCTGAACATCATGGACTTCTGCAAGCAGTTCAACGCCAAGACGCAGAGCCTCGAAAAGGGCATGCCGATTCCGGTCGTCATCACCGCCTTTTCCGACCGCAGCTTTACCTTTGTCACCAAGCAGCCGCCCAACAGCTATTTCATCAAGAAGGCGGCGAAGATCGAAAAGGGCGCCAAACTGGTGGGTGCTGAAACCGTCGGTACGATCACCAAGGCGCAGGTAATGGAAATCGCCAAACAGAAGATGCAGGATTTGAACGCCAACGATCTCGAGGCGGCTTGCAGCATGATCATCGGTTCCGCCCGTTCGATGGGCGTCCAGGTAGTGGAGTAATCCCATGGCTCACGGTAAAAAATTCCGCAAGGTTCTCACCAACGTTGATCGCAACAAGGCGTACGGCCTTGCCGACGCGGTGAAGCTCGTTAAACAGAACGCGACGCAGGCGCAACGCAAGTTCGATGAAACCATCGAAGTCGCGGTCAATCTCGGCATCGACACCAAGCAGTCGGACCAAACCGTCCGCGCGATGATCCAGTTGCCGCACGGCACGGGCAAGAGCATGCGTGTGATCGTGTTCGCCAAGGGCGAGAAAGCCGAAGAAGCCAGGAAAGCGGGCGCCGACGCTGTCGGCGGCGACGATCTGGCCGAAAAAATCAATGGCGGCTGGTCGGAATTCGACCGCGTCGTGGCGACGCCCGACATGATGGGCGTGGTCGGCAAGCTGGGTAAAGTTCTCGGTCCGCGCGGCCTGATGCCGAACCCGAAGCTCGGCACCGTTACGCCGAACGTGGTGGAAGCCGTCAAGGCCGCCAAGGCCGGTTCGATCGAATTCCGCGCCGAAAAAGCCGGCATCGTTCAGGCCGGTATCGGCAAGGCCAGCTTTACGGAGCAAGCCATTCTCGAAAACGCCAAGGCTTTCCTCGGCGCAATCGCGAAGGCGCGTCCTGCCGGTGTGAAAGGCACCTATATCAACCGGATCACACTGTCCTCGACCATGGGCCCGGGCGTGAAGGTCGATCTGACGACTGTCAGCGGCGAAAGCGCTTAACCCCTTGGGTTAACGCCGATTTTTTAATTTGCTTTGATAGCCCTGTTTCGGCTATCAAAGCGCCGTTCCCGCAAGGGAACATCCCCCTACGCCAAGGCTTCGGGGGACAAGCCTGTCCGAGACTGCGGGTACCCTTAGGGGTTTAAAGTTGCCAGCATAGACGGGGTTGAGACATGCGATTGCGCCTCGCGGTTTATCCGCCCGGCGTCCTGCGTTTCGGCTTCATCTTCCTCGGACAATTCGGATTTTGAGTGACTCCCTATTAAGGGGCGTCATGCCCGCGAAAGCGGGCATCCCGTTTGGTTTTTTGACAAAAGAAAACAAACGGGATTCCGGATCAATTTTCTTTCGCTGCGCGAAGAGAAAATTTTCCGGAATGACGATGAAAGAGAACGGAGAGAAGACCATGACCGCTAAAGCTATCGTCGCTAATCACAGCGCCAACCGCGTGGTGAAGGAAAAACTGATCGCCTCCATGGGCGAAGGACTGAAGGACGCCGAGCTCGTCGTCGTCACGCAGCAGGTCGGCCTGAACGCCGACGAAACGCGCAACCTGCGCGTTATGCTACGCAAGGAAGGCATCGGCCTCAAGGTCGGCAAGAACAAGCTGGTCAAGCACGCGATCAAGGGCACCAAGATCGAGGCGCTGGAGAAATTCCTGCGCGGCCCCACCGCTCTGGCTTATTCGAAGGACCCTGTTGCCGCCGCCCGCGTCACCGTGGAATTCGCCAAGAAGAACGACAAGTTCAAGGTTATCGGCGGCGCCATGGGCGACCAGCTGCTCGATGCCGCGCAGATCAAGAATCTGGCGTCACTGCCGTCGCTCGATCAGTTGCGTGCGAAGATTGTCGGCCTTCTTCAGGCTCCGGCCACCAAGATCGCCGGTATTCTGCAGGCGCCGGCAGGCCAATTGGCCCGCGTCGTTGCCGCAAGAGGAAAGCAAGGAGCATAAAAGTTTTCGTCATGCCCGCGCAGGCGGGCATCCATTTTAGTTCAAGATGGACCCCCGCCTCCCCGGGGGTGACGTAAAAGGGAAGTTAAGATTAATCACAACGTTCAACAAAGGAGAGTAAAATGTCGAAGTTAGAAAAATTGGTTGATGACCTGTCCGGCCTGACCGTAATCGAAGCGGCCGAACTGTCGAAGCTTCTGGAAACCAAGTGGGGCGTTAGCGCCGCCGCTCCGGTTGCCGCTGCTGCCGCTGCCGGCCCTGCCGCCGGTGCTGCCGCTGCCGAAGAACAGACCGAATTCACCATCGTCCTGACCAAGGCTGGCGACAAGAAGATCGAAGTCATTAAGGAAGTCCGCGCGATCACCGGTCTCGGCCTCAAGGAAGCCAAGGATCTGGTCGAAGGGGCCCCCAAGACCGTCAACGAAGGCGCTTCGAAGTCCGACGCCCACAAGTTCAAGAAGCAGCTTGAAGCCGCCGGCGCCGCCGTCGAAGTCAAGTAAGCGGCTTGCTTAGTGAGCGCGGCGTAGGCCGCACGAACTTAGCAAACGCTTATCCCCGCGAAAGCGGGGATCCATGCAAGAAATAGAAAAGGCGGGGTTTATCCCCGCCTTTTTTCTTATAACGTCATCCCGGCGAAGGCCGGGATCCAGTGGAGCTTTCAGCAATAACAATGATTGAAAAGGCCGCGCGGAATTATGTAGCGGCCTTGGATAAGATTATCTTGTCGATAACCTGACTGGATCCCGGCCTTCGCCGGGATGACGTATTTATTTTAAACGTTCCACAACCCGATAATATCCTTGATCTCGCGCATGTGTTTCTGGGTGAGGGCGTTGGCATGTTCCTCGCCGCGGATCAAAATTTGGTCGATCTCGACCGGATCGGCCAGAAGCCGGCGCATTTTCTCGGTGATTGGCAAAAGCTTGGCCACCGCCATTTCGGTCAGGTCTTTCTTGAAGGTCGAGAACTGCTCGCCCGTATGGGCTTCCAGGACCGCGCCGCGCGGGCTGTCGGATAAAGCCGCGTAAATCGTCACGAGGTTATAGGCCTCGGGACGTTTTTCGAGTTCGGCGACCGTTTCCGGCAGCGGATCGGCGTCGGTCTTGGCTTTTTTGATCTTGAGCGCGATGGCGTCGGCATCGTCCGTCAGGTTGATGCGCGAATAATCGCTTTCGTCCGATTTGCTCATCTTCTTGGTGCCGTCGCGCAGCGACATCACGCGCGTGGCTTCGCCGAGAATTTGCGGCTCGGGAATGGGGAAATATTCGGCGTTGTAGGCGCGGTTGAAAGCGCCCGCGATATCGCGCGTCAACTCCAGATGCTGCTTCTGGTCCTCGCCCACCGGCACATGCGTCGCCTTATAGGCCAGAATATCGGCGGCCATCAGGACGGGATAGGCGAAAAGTCCCAGCTTTGCATCTGATGGTATAATGGAAACATCATCGACCACAATTTTCCGAATGCTTGCGGCTGCCTTTTTTTGTTCTTCTTCAGAAACATTGGCCTTATATTTAATTCGAGCCTTGGTATCTTTGAATTGCGTCATACGTCCTAGCCAGCCGAGCGGAGTCAGCGTCGATAAAATCCAGCCCAGTTCGGCATGCGCCGACACGGCGCTCTGCACGAACAAGGTGCTTTTACGCGTATCGATGCCGGCGGCGATATAGGCTGCTGCCGTTTCGCGCGTTGCCTGTTTCAGTTTCTGCGGGTCTTGCGGCACCGTGATCGCATGCAGATCGACCACGCAGTAATAGCACTCCGCCGTGTCCTGCAGCTTGACCCAGTTCTTGAGCGCGCCGAGGTAATTGCCGAGATGCAAATTACCGGTCGGTTGCATGCCGGAAAGAATGCGATGTACCATCTAATCTCCTGTCAGGGCGCTCATTCTAACGGCTTGCGCTTCATTATCACAAGCGCCTCGTGCAGCCGGAAGGCGCCGGTAAAATGCACCAAAAGCCCGTAAACAAGGGCCGAGCCACCGATGACAATCGTTAAGCCGATGGCTTCCTGCGCCAGTTGCCGTGCTTCGAACCAACCGGAGGTGAAGCGGGTCAGGGCCCACGTTACTGCCGCCATGCCTGCGGCCGATCCGATAAGGCGCGGCATGCGGTGCAGAAGCTTGGCATCGCCTAAGATGCCGCGCCGTTTTTTCAGCAAGGCGAAAAGAAGAAGGGCGTTCGCCCATACCGCGATGCTGTTGGCGAAGGCGATGCCGGTATGCTTGAACGGCCCGATCAGCAAAAGGCAGAAAACCACATTCACCACCATGGCCGTTACGGCGATTTTCACCGGCGTCACTGTATCGCCGCGCGCGAAAAAACCGGATGCGAACACCTTGACCAGAAGGAATGCCGGAATGCCGAGCGAATAGGCCGCCAGCGTGGCGGACGTCGCAAGCGTATCGTCGTGCGAGAATGCGCCATGCTCGAACAAAGTCTGGATGATCGGCTGCGCCGCGATAACGAGGCCGATGGCGGCGGGCAATCCCAGCACGAGACAAAATTCGATGGCGCGGCTGGTGTAATGCCGCACCTTGTCTTCCTTGTTGGCTTCGACATGGCGCGAAAGCACCGGCAGCAGCGTCGTTGCCACGGCGACGCCGACAATGCCCAGCGGCAGCTGGTTCACGCGGTCGGCATAAAACAGATAGGACACCGCGCCTGTCGGTAGCGTCGATGCCAGGATGGTTGAAACCAGAAGATTGATTTGCACCGCACCCGCGCCGACGGCGCCCGGCCCTATGCGCCGGAATAACAGTTTACTGGCGTGGCCGAGATGCGGCCAGACGAGGGGAATGGAAACGCCCGCGCGGCGGCAGCTTATGTAAAGCCACAGCATCTGCACCACGCCCGATACCGTCACGGCCCATGACAGCATATAGCCGACATGGAAGTTCGTGAACCGCGTCGCGAACAAAGCGGCGATCAGCACGAGGTTGAAGGCGATGGGCGCGGCGGCACCCGGGCCGAACCTGCCATGGGCGTTCAGAACGCTGGTTTGCAGCGCCGTGACGGAGATCAGCGCCAGATAGGGAAAGGTGATCGTGCTGAAATCGACCGCGAATTGGTATTTCCCGGGGCTATGTTCGAATCCCGGTGCCAGTATCAGCATCACCTGCGGCATGAACATCATGATGAGGGCGGAGAAGGGGATCAGGACGGACAGCAGAAGCATCAGCGCTTGCCCTGCAAAATTCTGCGCCGCGTCATGGCCGTGGCTGTGTTTTTCGGAGGTATAGAGCGGTACGAAAGCCGCCGAGAACGCGCCTTCGGCAAACAGGCTGCGGAACAAGTTAGGCAAACGCTGCGCGACAAAGAACGCGTCGGCGACAGGGCCAGCACCCAGAAAGGTAGCGGTCAGAGTGTCGCGCACGAATCCCGCGACGCGGCTCAAAACCGTCAGGCCGCTTACGGTAAAGAGGGAGCGCGCGAAATTCATGGCATCTGCATCAGTTGATAAAGGACACAAGCCGCCAGCGCGATGCAGAGCGACGGTGCGAACGGCGATTCCTTGCCGCCGCCCAACCGTTGCCATGTGATGCCGACAATCGCACCCGTAAAACCGGCCAGCGCCAGAAACCACGGCGCGATTTCGGGCTGCAGCCAGAATCCGGCGGCGGCGAAAAATTTTACATCGCCGAGCCCGAGCATTTCCTTGCCGCGCCAGCTGCTATACACAAGCGCGCAGAACAGGCCGAGTGCCAGCAGCGCGGCGGCGATGATCAGGGCGGTATAGATATCCCCACCGCTCAGCCATACCCATAACCCGCCGGACACGGCGACCATGATGTTGAGTTCATCCGGAATAATGCCGAAATGGAGGTCGATAAAGGCGATGGCGGGCAGGAGCCCGAGCCCGAGGCACAAGGGGACAGCCATCACCGACCAGCCGGCCAGATACATACCCGCGAGGCCGAGCGCGAAGCCGAGAAGCTCGACCGCGGGCTGCGCCCACAGGCCTTTGCGTTCGCCGCAGGGGCAGGGGAGTTGGAGCGTATCGGGCCGCATCAGCCAGCCGAACAGGGGGATAATGTCCTGCCCGAAGAAGGGGCGGAAGCAATAGACGCAAGCGGGCCAGCGGCTTTCGCCGGGCAGCCGGTCGGCGGAGCGCCCGCCGAAATGGTTGGCAAGGCCCGCCGCGATCAGGCCGAGCGCGCCTCCGGCCAGCAGGTGAAGAAGGTTGGCGATGACGTGGTGGTGTTGCTGGTGGATCACAAAAGAACTTCGGCTCGAGTGGGGGAGTATCCATTCGAGCCGAAGTCGATCTAAAGTGCAATCAAAAGATGGGGGTTAGTGTATCAGTTTTGCGGTTGCCGACGGGCGGCCTGTGCCGGTTACCATGCTGCGGTCAACGCCGAGCGACAAAGCTGTGCTCGTCACAGGTGCCGACGCATCTGCTGTTTCCGTATAGCGGCGTGCAGTGTCGCTCAATCCCGGCTGGTGCAGCGATGCCAGATCGGCAATTTCGCCGGCAAGAGCAGAAACACCTGCAGTGAAAGCTGTGCGGCTTTCCGACAGGGCACGGGTGGTGGCTACGACGGTTGCGGGTGCTGTCCTTATCTGCGCGGTCGGTCTATCCATATCCAAACCAATCATTTTAGTCCTCCAATGTATCGATCAAAATTTCGGCGCGTTTAACATGCATAGGCATCTGTTCGTCGCTCAGGCGTAAATCGCTTTCGTCAACCGACGCAAAATAGGCGTCGTGCAGTTCGTGCAATTCTTTCAGTTTTTCCGCGACTGCCGGTTTGATGGCGTCGGGGCAAGTCATAAGGTGGCGGTCCATTTCGGCCAGCAAGGCTGTCAGCTGGATTTTCAACTCCTCATGGACGGCGCGTTCGATCTTCAGATCTTCCCAATCCTTCATCACGCTGTGGATGGTGGATTTGATGACCGGCCAGTGGTCGCCTTCGGCACCCATTTCATGGCCGGCGACGAGGAGCGAGTTGCGCACCAGATGGACCATTTGTTCTTCGGAAACCTGTTTAATCGTCATGGCTCAAATCCTCTCTTACTATCCAATCGTATCACGCTTCCCTGAAACTAATTCGACGAAAACGCGTTTTTCGATGCCCAAGGAGTAACATTTCTATGCTTAAAGAAAGCTTAAAAACGCGCGTTTTACGGGCGTTTTACGAGCCTCCGCAACAACTTCGACGCATCCTTGCGCCGGAGGGTCATGCAAGTATTTTTCATGGCTGAAAAGAATAAACTTTTAGAGAAATGTCGGGCTTATGTAGCAAGCACATCAAAGAAATCCGTTGCGCAGATTGAGGCTGGAGCTGAACTCTCTATGACACCGCAGTGATATCGCCCATGTAAACTTTTATTGGTTCACCACCCGGACGCTCCACGTAATGATCAAGCCGGATTAATTTTTCAACAGAATTGACCCTGAATCCATTATCCGAAAATGTTTTGTCTAATCCCTCCTTGGTCAAATATTGCAGATGCGCCGCGTCGCAGGGAATTTCCAGATAATCGATAATGAGGCATCGACCCTCCCTATCGAGAAGGCGCCGAAGTGCCGCGCAGGCCGTTTGCAGAGATTCGAAATGCTGAAGTGCATTATAACAAAGCGCAATATCGTATTTCCGGTCCGGCATATCTTCCAGCCGGCAGCGATGCACCGCGAAGCAGCGGTTACCGTATTTCTCGTAAACCCAATCCGGATAATGGAGAGGATCGACGCCTTCTATTGCGGATGCGCCTTTCATCGAACTCGTATAACTGACGGGCCCACAAGCTACATCCAAGATTCTTTTCCCTTTGCAAAGAGTTTCTATTTCCTGACCGAGGTATAGTTCAAGTTGCGAAATCAGGAATTCGCCCTTGATGCGCTCGCTAAAAATTACCCGTCGCCGCGCTTCGCTCGTGGAGGGCTCCCAAAGGGCAAGCCAGCAATCCTTCTCGGCGATTTGCGCGTTTTCCCATGTTCCGGGACCTTGCTTCTCGGATAAAAGACGGCGTATGGCGGAAAGTAACATTGATAGCTCCCGGACTGGTGATCGGGGAGTTGATAAACCTATCCATAGGAAGGTCGCATGAGCCTTTAGGCTTTCGCCCTGAACATAGCCCAAGCCTCCCCGACCGTCGGTCGAGGAGTGCGAAACGGCGCACAAGCCGCTATGGATAGAGGTTATCAAGCCCCACGCTGACCATTCATCAGCGCAAAATGATTTTATGAGGAGAGAGGGCGGGAAGTCAACGAACTTGGGTTTTGATCGTTTTTCTTCTTTTATAGCTGTACCGCCCGCTTTCGCGGGAATGACACGCTAATTCAAATCAAACAACAGAATCTCGCTGTCCTCAACGGCGGTAAAGCGGACTTTGCCGCTGCCGTCCCAGTTAACGCCGTCGCCTGCGGCCAAGGGCTGACCGTCGAGCGTAGCAGAACCTTTCGCCATTTGCGCATATGCGCCGCGGCCTTCACGCAAGGTGAATTCGGCGCTTTGGCCCTTAGCCAGTTTCGCCAGCCATAAATCGGCATCCTGTTGCATGGTAATGGAGCCCTCGCGGCCGGTTTGCGATGCGATCAGGCCGAATTTGCCCGTCACGGCAGCCGCGTTGATTTTTTGCTGCGCATAGGAAGGCACGCCGCCGCGTTGCGCGGGCATGATCCAGATTTGCAGCAGATGCACTTGTTCCTTATCCGACGCATTGAACTCGCTATGTGTGATGCCGGTGCCGGCGCTCATGCGCTGAATCTCGCCGGGGCGGATGGTAGCGCCGGTGCCGAGACTGTCTTTATGCGCCAAAGCGCCTTCCATCACATAGGTGATGATTTCCATATCGCGGTGCGGGTGCGGGGGAAAGCCGCCGCTGGGCGCAACGTAATCCTCGTTGATCACGCGCAGGTCGCGGTATCCCATATGTTCGGGATCGTGATAATCGCCAAAGGAAAAGCTGAAATGGCTGTCGAGCCAGTAGGCTCCGCCGCGGCCACGTTCGTTTGCAGGTCGAAGGGTGAATGCTGTCATACCCGAAATATAGGTATTCGCCGCCGGATTTAAAGAGGGTGAATGCGCGGTTTCGGCGGGTGTTTTGGCAGCTTAATGCAGTGTCTGGTCGCCGCGTCCGGCGTCGGCCTGATTATGTTCGAGACGGGCGCTTACATTGACCAGTTCCTGCCGCAGGCGCAGCCCTGCCTGCGCCAGATTCTGCAACTGCTGTTCATAATTCTGCTGCTGCTTCTGGACATGCGACAGGGCATCGCCAAGGCGTTGTGCGGTGCGGACCTGTTGATTGGCGGTTTCGGCCAGGGCGGTGGAAACGGTTTCGCGCAATTTGCGCAGCCACAGGACGGCAACCACCACAAAACCGGTGACCGACACAGCCGTAACGGCGGCGAAAGCGATTATCCAATCCTGCATAATTCTACCCCCGTGACGGGACTCGGAAACGTCTTGTTGCCTCGACTGTAGCAAATTTTCCGGCTCTTTGGCTACCTTATCGCGTTTTCTTCCGCTTCAGGAAGAAGAACATGAAATTAACGCTTTAAGTCTTTGAGAATTAACAAAGGCGCTTGGCCGCCGCCAAGCCGCGCGCGGTAAATCTGTACGCTCTCGAGAATGCGCTGCACGTAGTTGCGCGTCTCGGAGATAGGGATCATCTCGACCCAATCGACCGGATCGACGGTCGGGTCGCGCGGATCGCCGATCTGCTGCATCCATTCCCGCACTCGCCGCGGCCCCGCATTGTATCCCGCCAGCGCCAGCACATAGGAGCCGTTGAAAATGGCCAGCTGGTTCTGGATGAAGGTGGTGCCGAGCCGGAGATTGTAATCGGAATCGCCCAGCCGCGATTCCTTGAATTTGATCCCGAGCTTCCGCGCGACTTCCTTGGCCGTGCGCGGCATCAGTTGCATAAGCCCATGCGCCCCCGCCGGGCTTTTGGCGTCGGGGTTGAACATGCTTTCCTGGCGAATGAGGGCATGGATGAAGGCAGGCTCCGGCGAATGCGCCAATTCGTGGTCCAGCACCGGAAAGCCGCCCGATGCCATCAGCATATTTTTCTGGTTGGCGGCCTTGGCCGCAACGATGGCAAGGTCGGGCCGCCCGATCTGGTAGGCCAGTTCCGTCAGCAGCGCGAAATCGGCGCGCTGGAACGCCGCATCCACTGCCGCGCGGAAGAAAATCTCGGCGCGGTCGCTTTCACCCAGCGCGTGCAGATGTTCGACGGCACGAACGAGGTCACGGTCGAAAAAGACGCGGCGCACGGGGCCGGGAATTGTCGGCTCCGGCGTGGCGCTGATTACCGGTTCGGTGTAAAGCCGTGTCGCCGCGATTTGTCCGTAATAAGTGATGTTGAGCGCGGCCGCGTTTTCATAAGCCTGCTCCGCTTCGTCTTTGCTGTTGAGTGCTTCATAGGTGCGGCCGAGCCAATATGCGCCGCGCGCGCGCGAAATGGGCGTGGAGGCGTTGTCGTACAGCGCCTGAAAATGCTCGCGGGCGCGATCGGGCTGGTTGAGGAAACGCAGCGCCAGCCATCCGGCCAGAAACTCGCCCTGAATGACGGTTTTGCTGTCTTTCTGCCCATGTTCGGCCGCCATGCTGTAGGCAAGATTATAATCGTGTTTTTCCATGACACGGTGGATCATGATCTGGCGCTGTTCCCACCATGCTTCGGGTTTGCCGAGATTGTCAGGCGCATGCCGCAGAATATCCAGCGCGTCGTCGTCGAGGTTGTTGCGCACGCGCCAGCGCAGCCGTTCGTATAAAAGGCCTGGATCATTTTGGTAATCGCCGGGTACGCGGTTGACGAAAGCATCGGCATTGGGATTCTGGTTGGCCAGAGCCAGCCGCGCGTCGGCCAGCACCTTGAGATCGTCATCGAGAAAAACATACATGCGCCGCGCATTGACGCTGTCGTTCTTCCATAACAAACGGTCGAGCCGCGCGCGATTGGTCTCGGCATCCAGAAAATGCGCATAGCGTGTATGAAACGAGGCGAGTTCTTCGCTGCCGAAATCGCCGTCGATCCAGTACCCGCGCACGAGGTTGGAAACATTCTGCGTCTGGCCGCTTGCCTCCAACGCATCCGCCGAGCGGTTGAGCCCCACGACCGTAAGGGGAGGATGCGCGGTGAACCAGTTCGCCACCTGTTGCGGTGTGGCGCTGGCGGGAATTTTCTGCTCGGCAATCGCAAGAATGCCCTTCAGGTTCGGCCAGTCGGGATTGGCGCTGACGAACGCCGCCATTTCATCGAAGCCCGTATCGTTGCCGGGCTGGGCCATATAATAGCCCTTCAAAACCTTGTTCAGAACCGGATCGCGCCCGCGCGCAAAGGCAACGGCGTTTTCGGGATGACCGGCATCAAGCAGGTTGAAGGCGCGGCGGTAATTCTGGGCGTCGAGGTTGGCGGCTTCCGCTTGGCCAACGCATACAATCAGGATAAGCGATAAAAAGACAAAAAAACGGGTCATAGCTAGTTTGGCGGTTGTGTTGGAAGGGGATAGCAGGTTTTATTTTTAGCGTCATCCCGGAAAGTTTTCTCTTCGGCCCGTATTGCGGGACGAAAGAAAACTTATCCGGGACCCAGTCAGCGGATCGGCCAGAACTTCATTTCAAACGGAGTTCTTATGGCACATCCGACTAGGTTCCGGATCAATTTTCTTTCGCCTGCTTCGCAGGGCGAAAAGAAAATTTTCCGGAATGACGTTGTTTTGCAAGGCGCAACATAACTCATTGTCTGTCGCCTGTCTCTCCGCTACACCTTAGGCATGAGCGATAAAGCAACCGAACGAGCCAAGGCCCAGCGCTATGTCGCGATGAACCGCCGCGCGCGCCACGACTACTTCATTACCGATACGGTCGAGGCCGGCATCATTCTGGAAGGCACCGAGGTCAAATCCTTGCGCTCGGGGCAGGCCAGCATTCAGGAATCCTTTGCAGGCCCCAAGGAAGGCGCGCTGTTTCTCCTCAACGCCTATATTCCGGAATACAAGCAGGCGGGCGAGCATCTGCAGCACGAAACGCGGCGTCCGCGCAAACTTTTGCTGCACAAGCGCGAGATGAACAAGCTGCTCGGCTCGGTCAAGCGCGAGGGAATGACGCTCGTGCCGCTCGGCATCTATTTCAACAAACGCGGCATCGCCAAGGTCGAGCTTGGCATCGCCAAGGGCAAGCACAAAGCCGACAAGCGCGAGAGCATCAAGAAACGCGAATTCGACCGCGAGAAAGCCCGCGCCATGCGGGCAAGGAATTAGGCCAAATAATCATGCAGCAATTTGCGCGACCACGTTTGTAACGGGCGTTCAATAATGCGCTGACTGATTAATCCTGCGATATTCCCGCTTCCGATGCAAACCACAACAAACAGGATTTCCATATAGAGGTTATGTTTTGGCATCAACGCATATAGGCGTCCAATGGCGGACAACACCAGAATGTGACCAAGGTAGGTCGAATATGAAGCATTGCCCAGCCCCACCAACCATCGAGGGGCAATAGCTTTGCCGTTTATTTCAAGCGCGACGGCGCCATAAACAATGAACATGTAGGGGGCGCCAATTAAAATAACATGCGTCCAATCCATGTTATCTGCGAGGACGCTTGCATTGTCGGAAAGCAGAAAAACGGCAATAAGCCCTATGATCCCGCCCGCGAATGCAGGAAATGCAAAAGCGCTGTAATTTTTTCGTATCAGGAATCCAATAACGGCTCCGGCAATAAATTCGAGCGTGAGAGGATGCGTCATGACGGCAATAACAGGAGGGATGTCTTGCGTTACCGCATGAATCGAAACATTTAACGCGATAATCGATATGGCCCACAAAAATAACCATGAAGGTAAACTAAGTTTGAATTTTTTCATCAATATTATAATCAAGGCAAAGCAAACGTAAAAATACATTTCGTGAATTAATGTCCACCCGACAGCCAGCAGAGGGGCAGTTTTATCGGGAATAAGAAAGTAGGAACGCCATAAAGACGGTTGGTGTTCAAAAGAACTGTTCACTATAGTGGGGGCTAAGAGCGAAGCGATAAGAACGAGGGTCGTATAAAACCAATAGGGCGGAAAAATCCGTGTCCCGCGGTCATAAAGGAATTTATGCCATGAAATGTCGTGCACTATCGTTGCCATAATAAAACCGGAAATGACAAAAAATAAGTCAACGCCCGAAGATCCAAGATGAACGTTATCCGGCAGTATTTTAAAACCGCGCCCATATTTTTCTTCGATGACTATTAAGTGCGATAGCAACACGGCGTTTGCCGCCACGGCGCGCAGCCCCTGAATATTTTTGATGAACACGGCTGACTACTTCTTAGCCAGCGTGAAGCAAAGTCCTGTTTTGTGTTTGGATATGAAAATATTTTTCATTTCGACCCCGCGAATGACACGAAGCCAACCAGAAGGGTTTCACCTTCTGGCGGCGCGGAGGTTCGATAATCGTTGCGAAACGATTGTGACGGCCTTTAGCCGAAGCCTGGACATCCGGAACATTGTGCAAGCACAAATATCCGCCGCCACCCTCCGGCCATAGAAGACCGAAAGGCGGCATCGTGACGTGACGCCAAAAACGTTCGCAAAGAGGTATCGACACCCCTAGAAACAGCAACATGCCATTTCTACCGCTCAGAATGGAGGTAAAGGGAATGGAAAGCAACGGCTATATTTGGGCCAGTCTAGCTTTCCAAATAATCATGCAGCACGCGGCCGTAGGGCAGCGTGAAATCGACGATCTGATGCCGCCCGCCGACAATGCGTTTGATCGGCAGATCGGCGACGCGGCAATTGACGTGCGGCGTCAGCTGCAGCCGCGCCTCGCCGTCCCATGCGCCATGCACTTTGATGTCGGTGAGGTTATAGCCGACAAGCTGGGCGATCTTCGGCTTGCCATTGACGTCGGGGATCAGCTTCAGGTTGATGTTCAGCTTGCCGACGTTTTTCTTCACATCATCCAGTTTTTTCTCGAGACTGACATACTTATAGGTCATGGTGCCGGTCGCCACGCGCTGCCGGTCGTAATCGAGCGTGCCGGTCAGCGTGTCTTTTTCCACCGCCAGATGCGGCACGCCGTATTTCTTGGGGAAACCCCATATTTCGCGGCCCGCCGTGATCGGCGGCTCGTCGTCCAGATACATCTGCACCGAAAAATTGCAGGGCTTGCCCTTATAGGTTGCCAGAATGCCGGTGCCGCTTTCCTCGTAATCGCCGAAGCCGGAACTGTCCGGCATATTCATCCATTCGAAATAACACAGATTGCCTTTCGCCGGTTCCAACCCTTCCGGCAGCGCCTGACGGACGGCGTCGGGATCGCTTTCGTAAGTGACGATCAGATATTCGCGCCGCATGAAACGGTACGGCCCCTTCGGATAGCTGGGGCTGAACAGGGGCATCGAGTGGGACGCCAGAATTTCGTCGCGGGTCATGATTGCACCGGAGTTGGAGTTAGGGCCGCAGGTTCGGCGTAGTATATGGCAAAAATATGATGTTGCCTAATGCGTTACCGGCTCCAAATTAAGCGCCGCAGCCAATAATGCCTTGGTGTAATCCTCGCGCGGCGAAGCGAAAATTTGCGCCGCCGGGCCTTGCTCCACCGCCTTGCCGTCTTTCATGACGATCACATAATGCGACAGCGCCCTGATGACGCGCAGATCGTGGCTGATGAACATGAAGGCGAGGCCGTGCTTGCGCTGCAATTCACGCAGGAGGTCGACGATCTGCGCCTGCACCGACATATCGAGCGCCGAGGTCGGTTCGTCCAGCACGACAAATTTCGGTTTCAGGATCACGGCGCGGGCGATGGCCACGCGCTGGCGCTGGCCGCCGGAAAATTCATGCGGATAGCGATTGCGTGTCGCGGGATCGAGCCCGACTTCCTTCAGTGCATCGATCACGCGCTGTTCACGCTCGGCTTTAGTTGGGGCAAGGTGATGAATGTCGAGCCCTTCGGCTACAATATCGCCGATCGACATGCGCGGGCTGAGGCTACCGTAAGGATCCTGAAACACCACCTGCATTTCGCGGCGCAGGGGCCGCAATTGCTTGCGCGTTAACCCCATGATGGGCTGCCCCATGAACATCACCGTGCCGGTGGCGG
>JAATFY010000010.1 GCA_015654915.1 Rhodospirillales bacterium | reverse complement strand
TTTTTCCACGTCTTCCGGCGCGAAACGCCCCAGCCAGTTTTCGATCCACGGCACATAATGGGCGCGTATTTTCTCGATATAGCCCGGTATGGCGTTAAAAAGAGCGCCGAGCTGATTTTCCAGCAGAGGCCCGATGACGGTCAGGATGGCCGCGACGATGAGCCCGAAACCCAGCATGACGCCGAACGTGCTCAGCCAGCGCGGAATTTTGCGCCGCTCCAGTCTGTCGACGACCGGATTGAGAAAATAGGCGATAGTTATGCCCATCAGGAAGGGCAGAAGAACCGGTTTCAGTATCCACACCAGAACGACAAAAAGGATGAAGGCCAGAAACCAGAACCGCATCTGTGATTGCGTGCGCGTCATGCTTATTCTCCTTTTCAAAACCCGTTACCGCGTCCGGACGGCTGCAGGGTCCATACGCTGGTAACGGGATCGCGTTTCAAAACCAGATTTTGCTGCAGAAGCGCGACTTGCAGCGCATCGATGCTGCCGTGGAACTCAAGCTCGATGCTGCTGGAGCCGCGCTGGAGCGTGATCACATCGGTCTGGTCGATGTAGGGAATGCTGTCCAGCTTGCGCTTGATTTGCGCCCATTCGGCAAGGTTTTCGATCGATACCGTTACCATCAGGTGCGTGGTCGGCCCGCCGGAGGGAAGTTCGCCGGCGACGGAAACCGGCGTGTTCTTCGCTTCATGCGATACCTGTGCGTCCTGCCTCCAGTCTTTTTCCAACTGATGGCGCACCAGCTTGACCGCCTGCACGAGCGCGCTATCGAGGCCCGCTTTATCGGCGGGGACAGGCAATGTTAAATGCTCCACCGGCATGGCGTCGCCGTCGGCGTCGTAATGTGCGACATCGATTTTAAAAACCGCGTCCGGTTTATCGAGATCGGCGTTCAATGTGGCGACGGCTACTCCGCCTGCCTGATATTTATCGATCAGGGCTTTGAGGGAAGCGTTCTTGCCCTTCACGGCCTCGGCGGTGCTGATGATGCCGATATCGTCCAGCTCGCCTGCCGGAATGATCACCGGCACCAACCCTTCGTTACGCAAGGTCGTTTCCCACGCGGCGCGCCATTTCGTTTTGTCTTCCCACAGAATGGGGTGCCCGTTGCTGTTCAGCACCGGCAGGATAATGACGGGAGCGCTGGGCGTTTCGCTGTAATTGGCGCTGCGGTTGCCGAGCAGGGCGCGGACGGCGGCGGGTTTGAACTGCACTGTGAAAGTACCGATGTAACGCACGGCCGAAGCACGTTCGTTCTGTACTTCGAAGTTTTTCACTAACGTATAGATATCGTCGTCACTCAGCTTGGTGGCGACTGATGCACCGGCGCCAAGCCGGTCGACCAACTGGCCAAATGCGGCGCGTTGCGCCTGCGCCACAGCCTGATCACGGGCATGGGCGGCGCTGTCGGCGGTGACGTCGGTCACGACGTCGGTCACTTCGTAAACTGACGCATCCTCCTGCGCCCATGCGGGAAACGCCAGAGCGCCTAAAATCAGCAAAAAAAGCAGTAGATGTCGCATTGCAAACGGGCCCGTTTCGGCTATGTTGCTGACCATTGTTATAGCCAAGCTTACGGGAGGTTGCCATAACCAGCAATTCCGCATTTTCAGGCCGCAGAGCCTATGCCGAGGCAGGTGTGGATATCGACGCCGGCAATGCGCTGGTCGAGGCCATCAAGCCGCTGGCCAAGGCGACGGCGCGCGTGGGCGCGGATGCCGGTTTGGGCGGGTTTGGCGCCCTTTTCGACCTTAAGGCCGCAGGATTCCGCGACCCCATTCTGGTTTCGACCACCGACGGCGTGGGCACCAAACTGAAAATCGCCATCGACACCGGCAGGCACGACACGGTCGGCATCGATCTGGTGGCCATGTGCGTGAACGACCTGATCGTGCAGGGCGCCGAACCGCTTCTGTTCCTCGATTACTTCGCGACCGGCAAGCTGGATGTCGCCAGCGCTAAACAAATCATCGCCGGTATCGCCGAAGGCTGCAAACAGGCGGGCTGCGCCTTGGTCGGCGGCGAGACGGCGGAAATGCCCGGCATGTATGCGGGTGGCGATTACGACCTCGCCGGTTTTGCCGTCGGTGCCGTCGAACGCGACCGGATTTTGCCGCAGAAAAATATCGCGGCGGGCGACATCGTTCTCGGCCTCGCTTCCAGTGGCGTGCACAGCAACGGATTTTCACTGGTGCGCAAGATCGCGGAGCAGGAAAAACTTTCCTATCAATCGCCTGCGCCGTTCGACGCATCGCGCACATTGGGCGAAGCGCTGCTGGAGCCGACGCGGATTTACGTCAAACCGGCGCTTGCCGCCGTGCGCACCGGCCATGTCAAAGCCATGGCGCATATCACCGGCGGCGGATTGCTTGAAAATATCCCGCGTGTATTGCCGGATGGTTTGGGCGTATGGCTCGACGGCAAAAGCTGGCAAGCGCCGCCGGTATTCGCATGGCTGGCAAAAGCCGGAAATATCGATGCGCAGGAAATGGCACGCACCTTCAATTGCGGTATCGGGCTCGTGATGATCGTGGCGCGCGAACATGCGGGCGCCGTGAGTAAAATCCTCACCGATGCCGGTGAAAAAGTTTCGCGTATCGGCGAGGTCGAAGCCAATGCCTCCGCGCATCGCGTCACGCTGCGGGGCGCCGATCCGGTGTGGCCGTGCTGAAGGCCGGCGTGCTCATCTCGGGGCGCGGCAGCAACCTGCAGGCCCTGATCGATGCGGCACAGAAATCCGGATACCCGGCGACCATCGCCTGCGTTATTTCCAACGATGCGACGGCGGGCGGGCTTGAGCGAGCCAAGGCCGCGAATATACCTACGCATATTATCAGCCACCGCGATTTCAAGGATCGCCTCGCCTTCGATCAGGCGCTTGATGCCAAGCTGCAGGAGGAAGGCGTGCAACTGGTCTGCCTCGCCGGTTTCATGCGCATGCTGGGCTCATGGTTCGTCGAGCGCTGGCGTGACCGGCTGATCAATATCCATCCCTCGCTGCTCCCGGCTTTCGCGGGCCTCGATACGCACGAGCGGGCCTTGGAGCAGGGCGTGAAATTTTCCGGCTGCACCGTGCATTTCGTTCGCGCCGAGCTGGATCACGGCCCCATCATCATTCAGGCCGTGGTGCCGGTGTTGCCGGAGGATACCGAAGAAACGCTGGCGGCGCGGGTGCTTGAGGCCGAGCATAAAATCTACCCCGAGGCGGTGCGTTTTATCGCTGAACACCGCGTGAATGTGCTGGACGAACGCGTCTTTATCACCGGCATCGCCGCGGCGTCGGAAACCCTTATCAGCCCTATCGACGGTCTTGCCAAATCACCGGCGGCGCAATAATGATAGATAAGAAAACCGTCACTCCCGCGCAAGCGGGAGTCCCGTTCGTTTTTAACAGAAGATAAAGAAAACGGGATGCCCGCCTTCGCGGGCGTGACGAGAAAAAGGAGAAAAAATGGCCAGCCACATGAATACCGCCGAACCGCAAGTGCCCGTCGATATGCTCAGGGACCGCCGTCAGGGCTGGCACGACTTCACGCGCTTCGTCGTTTTGAATTGCCTGGCGGTCGCCGCGATTCTGGTTTTGATGCTGGTGTTTCTCAGAATTCTCTGAGTATCAGCCGACGATTTCACTATCCTTAAAGAAGAACGCGATTTCGGTCCTGGCGTTGTCGAGGCTGTCGGAGCCATGCACCGAATTGGCCTCGATGCTTTCCGCGAATTCCTTGCGAATGGTGCCTGCGTCGGCGTTGGCCGGATTGGTCGCGCCCATGATCTCGCGATTTTTTGCGACGGCGTTCTCGCCTTCCAGCACCTGAATCACCACAGGGCCGGATACCATGAAGCTGCACAGATCGTTAAAGAAGGGACGCGCCTTATGGACGCCGTAGAAGCCTTCGGCCTGCTCGCGCGTCATCCGGATGCGTTTTTGCGCGATAATGCGCAAACCGGCGGCCTCGAACTTGGCGTTGATCTTGCCGGTCAGATTGCGACGGGTGGCGTCGGGTTTGATGATCGAAAAGGTCCGTTCGACGGCCATAATAAAGCACTCCTGATTTCTGGATGATATATTCTGCGGGTTGCGGGTTTATAGACACCCCGCCCAATACGCGCAAGCGCGGCGTTTAACGGCCTTTTTTCGGCAGCCGGTACGCCAGCCGGTCGGTCCAGCCCTGCGGCAGAGCAGCCAGCAGCCAGACTAACGCATACATTGGCCATGGGAAGGCAATCCGCGCGCGGTTGTGGCTCAGGCCTTTCTGGATAATCCGCGCCGCCCGTTCGACCGGCATGATGAAGGGCATCGGGAAGCGATTTACATCGGTCATCGGCGTTTTGATGAAGCCGGTGCAGACGACATTCACCGCGATGTTATGTGGCGCCAACTCTCCGCGCATGGCTTCGCCGTAAATTCGTACGGCGGCCTTGCTGGCGGCGTAGGACGGTGCGCCCGGCAAGCCGCGAAAATCGGCCAGCGAACTGATAATCACGATCTGACCATGTCGCTGTTTCACCATCACCGGCACGA
>JAATFY010000211.1 GCA_015654915.1 Rhodospirillales bacterium | reverse complement strand
TGGGGACCGGGTGGCTGAGATCGCCCAACAGTTCCTGCAAAATCGTATTTTCCTGGCCGTAACTGGGCGTGGCGCGGCCGATGGGATCGATATCCGCCGCCTTTGCCACATCGAGCGTACGAGCGGAAGTAACGGTGCCTTTATCGTCGAAATCGACTTCGACCGCCTGCTGCTTGGTGACTTCGGGCGCCAGGAAGGAATATTGCTCGGTCTGGCGGCCGACATAGTACCAGATTTTGTCGTCGAAAGTGCTGACCTCGGTCGGCGTGCCGAGCGTGGTGGCGACCTGTTCGCGGGTGCTGGCGCCGGTTTTAACCTCGGCCAGCTTGTCGGGATCGATAATATTGCCGCGATTGGCCATAGTCGGCTCGCATGCGCCCAGAAGGGCGGCAAGAGCGATGAAAGAAAGAAATTTTAGCCGCATGTCTTGTATCCTGAAGCTTGTCTTAAAGGATAAATCCAATTATGGATAGCATCGTTTGTAAGAGTATCGTCATTCCGGCCAAGCTCGCGCAGCGAGCGCGGGCCGGAATCCCGTTTGTTTTCTTGTCGATAGAAACCAAATGGGATGCCCGCCTGCGCGGGCATGACGGGTATTGTAGAGATATACATGACTATAATTCAACGTCTATATAGCTTCCTGTCGCAACCGGAAATCGATCCGGCGGTGACCGAGCTTTATCGGTCCTGCGTCGCACAGGCGCGGCGGGTGGAGTTCTACCGGGATCTTGCCGTGCCCGATACCGTCGATGGCCGGTTCGATTTGCTTTTGCTGCATGTTTGCCTCGTCATGCGGCGGCTGGACCGCGAAGGCGAAACCAAGCAGCAACTGTTCGACCTTATGTTCGCCGATATGGACCGCAACCTGCGCGAGATGGGCGTGGGCGATATGAGCATCGGCAAAAAGATACGTCCTATGATCTCGGCTTTTTACGGACGCGCGCAGGCCTATGAGAAGGCGCTCGGTGAGAGCGATGAGGCGCTGGCGGCGGTGCTGGGCCGCAACCTGTACGGCGCCGCCCAGCCGGATATGGAAATTTTATCGCGCATGGCGGATTATGTGCGGCGCGCAGTCGCGGCGCTGGATAAACAGCCGCTCGCCGATCTGGTTGCGGGCCGCGTTGAATTCGTGACGCCTTAAAGGAAGCGCATAATGAAAAAATCGAAAAACCATCCGCCCGAACCAGAATTCTCGCGGCCTTTGCCGGTCGAGAAAATTCCGCCCACCGGCACCAAGGAAATTCTGGAAGCCAAAGAAGTGGAGCGGCAACGCCTTGCCGAACGTTTCGGCTTGCCGGAATTGCCGAACCTTCGCGCGGAACTTGAAGTGCATCCGGCGCGCGCCGACCAGACTGTTGCCGTGACCGGCAAGGTCATCGCCGATGTCGTGCAGCAATGCGTCGTGACGCTGGAGCCGCTACCTGCCCATATCGAACAGGAGATCGACGTTTTGTTCGCGGCACCGGAACTTCTGGAAACGGGAGCCGGATCGACCGACCCCGAGGAGGAAGAGGCTGAGCCCATCGTCGATGGCGTGATCGATCTGGGCGAGCTGGCGGCGCAGCATCTCGGCATCGCCCTCGACCCTTATCCGCGCAAGCCGGGGGTGGCCTTCGTCGAGGCCGAATATGGCGACAGCAAAGCGCCGGCCGGCCCCTTGGCTCAACTGGCCAACTGGCCCAAAAAGCCGAAGGATTCCCGTTAAGACAAGTCGTTCAGACGAAACCAAACGATTCCCCTCCCCTTGCGGGAGGGGTTAGGGGAGGGGTACATAATATTTTTAGTCACTGTCCTTAAGTTCTTTGGTTCTCTGCAAAATGGTTTCCACAACTCCTTGGGTATTTTTTACAACATCATCGTTACTGAAACGCAGGACGGCATAGCCAAGCCCATTTAAATATTGATCGCGTCTTTTGTCATAACTTTGCTGTATTTCGTGCGAAGCGCCGTCAACCTCAATGACCAGCTTTAACTCCAGACATACAAAATCTACGATATAGGGATGCAATGGATGTTGCCGACGGAATCTTACGCCAGATTCTTTGGGTGCCTTGCGCAGTTGATTCCATAAAAGCTGTTCGACCGGCGATGGCGATTGTCGCAATTCTTTTGCGCGCTGGTAATCACGCGCTTCATTTTTGTGGTCGGCAAGGGGAAGGTAGTCGCCCATGCTTTTTTTGTACCCCTCCCCTAACCCCCCCCGCAAGGGGAGGGGGACTATGGGGGGCCTTCTTCGGCTTTTAATCGCAAAAACTAAGGTTTTACTGTGGATAGTCAGATTTCTCCCCTGTGAGGACAAGAAGTGTTAAATCTCACGTTGAGACACTACAAAACCTTTATCCCTTGCATTTTCCGCCATTTTGCCTAGAAAGGCGTGGATTGCGCGGCCCGAATGTCCGGAGCCTGCCTTGTTTTTGCGAGAATAATCATGGCCGTACCGAAAAGAAAAACCTCGAAATCCGTGCGCAATATGCGCCGTTCGCACCACGCCCTGAAGGCGAAGAACTCCATGGAGTGCGGGAACTGCGGCGAACCCAAATTGCCGCACCATGTCTGCGCTGCCTGCGGCCATTACGATGGCCGTTCGGTCGTGAAGTCGAAGACCGCGTAAGCCTGTCCCGGTTCGGGGAAAAATCCTTATGAAAACCAGCACCGTGATCGCGCTCGATGCGATGGGCGGTGATCATGCGCCCGACAGCGTCGTGGCGGGTGCCGCCCTTGCGCGCGAACGCTATCCCAAAATCAAATTCCTGTTTTACGGCGACGAGGCGCAGGTCAAGCCGCTGCTCGACCGTCATTCTATCCTGCACGCCTCGAGCGAATTGCGCCATGCGCCGGAATCCATCAGCGCCGATTTGAAGCCGTCGCTGGCGCTGCGGCAGGGGCGTAATTCGAGCATGCGTCTCGCGTTGAACGCCGTCGCGCAGGATGAAGCCGGAAGCGTGGTATCGGCGGGCAATACCGGCGCCCTGATGGCGATGGCAAAATTCGTTTTGAAGACTTTGCCCGGCATCGACCGTCCCGCGATTGCGTCCCTGATGCCGACCAAGGTCGGGGAAAGCGTGATGCTGGATCTCGGCGCGAATGTCGAATGCGATGCCGAAAATCTGGTGCAGTTCGCCCTGATGGGCGCGATTTTTTGCCGCACGGTTCTGGGTATCAGCGAACCATCGGTCGGACTTTTGAATATCGGCACCGAGGAACTGAAGGGCCATGACGAAATCCGCACTGCCGCCACAATTTTACGGGAGCGGCCCTTCCCCGGCAGTTTCTACGGCTTCGTCGAAGGCAACGACATCACCTCGGGCACTGTGGACGTGATCGTGACGGACGGTTTCAGCGGCAATATCGCGCTCAAGACTCTCGAAGGCACGGCACAACTGATGGCCTATTTTCTGCGCCAGTCTTTCGCATCCTCCCTGACCGCGAAGCTGGGCTATGTGCTGGTACGGAATGCCATGAAGAAATTCAAAATGCGCGCCGACCCGCGCCGCTATAACGGCGCGATGTTTCTCGGCCTGCAGGGCGTTTGCGTCAAAAGCCACGGCGGCACCGATCATGTGGGTTTCGCCAACGCCATCGGCGTGGCGCACGATCTTATCGACCGCCGCTTCAACGAACGCATCGGCGAAGAGTTGGCGCGGCAATATGGCGTGCCGGCTCCGGCGGCCCCTGCGGTAATGCCTGCGGAAGATATTCCATGATCCGCCGTTCGGTCGTTCTCGGCTGCGGCAGCTACCTGCCGGCAAAAATCGTCACCAACGATGATCTGGCCAAACGCCTCGAGACCTCCGACGAATGGATCGTGAAGCGCACCGGCATCAAGGCGCGCCATATCGCGGGACCGGAGGAAAAGACATCCGACCTTGCGCTTGCCGCCGCGCGCGCGGCTCTGGCCGACGCGAAAACCGACGCGGCATCTATCGACGTCATTATCGTGGCGACGACGACGCCGGATAATACATTCCCTGCCACGGCGGCGCGAGTGCAGGCGGCACTGGGACTTACGGCCGGCTTCGCGTTCGATGTGCAGGCGGTCTGCTCCGGATTTGTTTACGCGCTGGCGGTTGCCGATAATTTCATCCGTCTGGGCCAAGCCAACAAAGCGCTGGTAATTGGCGCCGAGACATTTTCACGACTGCTCGACTGGAACGACCGCGGCACCTGCGTGTTGTTCGGCGACGGGGCAGGGGCTGTTGTGCTGGGCGCATCGGAAGGCAAAGGTGACAAAACAGACCGTGGCATTCTTTCGACGCATCTGCATTCGGACGGACGGCATTATGATCTGCTTTATGCCGACGGCGGCCCGGGCAGCAACGGCAAGACCGGCACCGTGAAGATGGAAGGGCAGGAGGTTTTCCGCCATGCCGTGACCCGTCTGGCCGAAGTGGTGGACGAGGCCTTGGCCGCCAACGATTTGAAACCCGAGGAAATCGACTGGCTGGTGCCGCATCAGGCCAACCAGCGCATCATCGAAGGCACCGCCAAAAAGCTGAACATGCCGCCCGAGCGCGTGGTGCTGACGATTGCCAATCACGCCAATACATCGGCGGCATCCATTCCGCTGGCCTTGGCCGAAGCCGCCAAGGACGGCCGCCTCAAGCGCGGGCAGATCGTTCTGCTCGACGCGATGGGTGGGGGTTTTACGTGGGGTGCGGCGGTTATCAGGTGGTAAGAAGTTAGGGTCGCCTTTTACCGAACGAAGTCCCAATATGCCCGTGATTCTGGCGTGTTCGAAAACAAAAAATCGTTTTTTAAATCAAATATTCGGGTTGTTGTGGCTCCAATTTGGCCTTAAACAAAAGGCATATTTCAGGAGGCACTATGACGCTTGCCGCCGACGTTGCGCCTCTGTTCAAACAGTCGATGCCGCGCCGTTTTGCGAGCGCCGTCGCCCGCCTTGTCGTTAGAGTAAGGCATCCGCCTATGAACACCAAAAATCAACTTGCGCGTCGCTTACAGGAGCTTGATCAAGCCGGCACGGACGAGCAACGTATGGCTGGAATCGCCGGTGTCATTAATGCGTTCTTCGAAAACGTCGAGAAAAAAGACCCTGTATCTGCGCCCGAGGTGGAGAAGGCCCTTTTGAAAGTGGCGCAAAGGCCGGGTCCGGCTCAGCCTTTTATTCGCGCCCGTATATTAATCCTCATGACAACCCAGATGTTGCTGGAAGACATGCCGGTAACGGAAGTCTTCCCGAACTTGTTTAACCTCTTAACGCCCGTGACACCTGTAACACCTGTCACGCCTGTAGCAAGAATAACCGCCCGTGCGCGGGCGATAGCTTCTCCGGTTCGAGGCGGCGGGCATGTCGTGCCAAGCGGCAGTTGGACTCTCATTCCTTAATCGGTCGGCTTTTGTCCGTGCCGATTCTCAAGCCATTTCCAATGCCGTTAACCTAATTGATCATCTGATGTCTCACCTTAACATCCGAATCTAACCCTTCGCTTTCCCTTTGACGCGGGTTGCGCCCCGTATTAGCATTTCATCTCATGCAGAGTCGGAGTAACTGATGACCGATACCACCGTCACCCGCGCCCAACTTGCCGAATCCGTTTATCAGGAAGTCGGCTTGTCGCGTAATGACTCCGCCCAGTTAGTTGATGTGATCCTTGAGGAAATCAGCCAGGCGCTGATCAAGGATGAAATGGTCAAATTATCCTCGTTCGGCAGTTTCCAGGTGCGCAGCAAAGGCAAGCGCGTGGGCCGCAACCCCAAGACCGGCGAAGAAGTGCCGATCATGCCGCGCCGCGTGCTGGTGTTCCGCGCCAGCCATGTACTCAAGGACAAGATCAATCGCGCCCTCGGCGGCTCAACCAAAGGTGAAGCATGACCGGACAATTCTCGCAAAATCCTGCCCCCCTGGCCGCTTCCGGCACGTCGCCGGTTTCGCTGGCCTCACGCTCCGCCGAGATGAAATCGCCGAGCGCTTTCCGCACCATCAGTGAAGTGGCAACCGATTTGTCCGTGCCGCAGCATGTGCTGCGTTTCTGGGAAAGCAAGTTCCAGCAAATCCGCCCGCTCAAGCGCGGCGGCGGCCGCCGCTATTACCGGCCCGAAGATGTGCAACTGATCAGCAGCATCAAGGATTTGCTCTACAGTCAGGGCTTTACCATCCGTGGCGTGCAGAAACTGTTGAAAGAAAACGGCCGGTTTCCGTCCGCGCGTTCGATGGTTCCCGATCCGCAAGTGCCGGCCTCGATAACTTCGGTGCAAACATCGGCATCGGCGCCGCAACCGGCGCAACGCAGCCTGTCGCCCGAAAAACGCCGCGAGATCGAAAGCGTTTTGTCTGAGCACAAATCGCTGCGCGAATTGCTGCGGCAGAGCGGCGTTTAAAATCCAGCGTCGCCCCGGCGAAAGCCGGGGTCCAGACTAACTTTCCATAAAAACTTATGTTACAGGCAGCAAAGGATGTGGCGTGCCTGCGGGAGAACATTCAGTTTAAGCGTAAGCGTAAAGACCCGCTGGATCCCGGCTTGCGCCGGGATGACGTAAACGATTATAGTGCCGCACCTTGATGTCGGGATGTAGCGCAGCCTGGTAGCGCATCAGCCTGGGGGGCTGGGGGTCGCAAGTTCAAATCTTGTCATCCCGACCATTAAAAAAGGGAGCCATAAGCTCCCTTTTTTAATTTCTTCAGGGGAAAAATTGACAGTATAAACATTGCAGCCCCGCCCCAAACCCCGCTGGGTTAGGCTATACGAAGGGCATCACCTGCCGGCATACCCGAAGGCTTGCGTCAACCAGGGCGGTAGGCAGAGATTGGGTTAGCGAGCGAAGCATCAATGATGCGGTAATTATTGGGGCCCGGAGTTGAAGGACGTGAGCCGCGCGGCGTAGCAGGTTTGATTGTCGCGTCGACGTTATAGGTGCCGCTGACATAATTATAGGCAGATACTGCC